>DASVGZ010000498.1:0-6408 GCA_036379275.1 Acidiphilium sp.
GCCGCGCAACCAGCGCGTGGTCGATGCCGTGCCCCATGGCCATTGGGGAACATCAACCTTTATCGGCGCCCTCCGCTGCGACGGACTGACCGCTCCTGGCTTGTTCGACGGCGCGATCATGCGGATTCCGGTGAAGGTGAACATTGATTCCGGTGATCGTGAACACCTTTTCGCGGTGGTCCTGGCGGGCCATGACGAGGGGTTGGCGGTCAAGAAGGATCGCTGCCACTGACGGTTGTGTCCTCTCACCTTTCCGAAGGGTTGGTCGAAGCAACTGTGTTGTCTGTCAAGACTGAAGCGGGGCGGCGGCGTCACGAAGTCTGGCATTGAGGATGACGATGATTTTTCGTGCGGCGGCGATGTGGGCGACTTTTCTGGGTTTTCCCTGATCGCGAAGGCGCTTGTAGAAAGCTCTGATGTCCGGGTTGAAGCGGATGGCGGAGAGGGCGGCCATATAGAGGGCGCAGCGCACGCCGGCTCTTCCGCCGTGGATGGAGCGGGGCTTTTGGGACGAACCACTATCGTTGTTGAAGGGGGCGAGACCGGCGAGGCTTGCGACCTGCTTTGCATCGAGTTCGCCGAGTTCGGGCATTTCGGCAAGAAGGACGGCGCTGGTCACCGGACCAACGCCGGGGAAGGCAGCAATCACATCGTGCTTGGCACGCAGGGTCTGACAGTCTCGGATCCGGGCCGCGATGCGGCGATTGAGAGTGTCGATCTGGCTGCGCAGCAGACCGATGATGGCGGCAATGTCGGCCAGAATGTCGGGATCGTCCTCCTGCTGGCGCCGAACGTCTTCGAGGCTCAGGAGATCGACGATCTGGCGCCGACGCCGGACCAGCGCCGCAAGGGCGCGGGTTTCATCGTCCCGGTTCTGCCGGACACGCGGGCCGAGCAGCCGGCCGAAGGCGGCAAGCACCCGTGCATCGATCGCGTCGGTCTTGGCGGACTGTCCGGCGGCCTTGGCCAGGGCACGAACCCGATGCGGCGGGATCAGGCACGCCTGCAGACCGGCGGCATCGAGAGCGTACAACACCGGCTTCTCATAGCCACCGCTGGCTTCCAGAACCGCATGGGTCACCCCATGGGCCTTGAGCCATCGCATAAGGTCCGCGCGCCCTTGGGAACTTTGCTCGAAGCGGGCAGCCGTGTCGCCGGCTTCGAGAGCAACATCGCACCAGCTTTTGCCGATATCGATGCCGGCATAGAGTGGATCGGCCATGACCGTTCTCCTGCTCGTGTTCGGGGCTCTCCCCCTCGCAACTGTTCGAGACAGATCAGATGGAACGGCCGCCTGGGCTTCACCCGTGTGAACAACACCGCAATCCATCAGGCGGGCCGTCCGCTGTTTCTGCCATGCGCATGTCAGAAACAGCCCTGTAATCCAACTCCAAACCTCGCATCACAGGCAACCCCATTACACGAGCAATCCACCCCTACACCCGCATTCGCATTCGCGCCGCGCGCTCCCCGCCCCGACCACATCACCCAGGAATCCGCCCAACCCTTCGCGAGCCCTTCGCGCGGGGCCATCGGCGTTGCGAAACGAAAACCGCCGCCCAGGTTGCCTTCCGCCGCCGTTCTGCGTATAGGCCGGCTTCCAGCGCGATCATGTCGCGAGACCGGGCCGTTTGGCATGCCCGGCCGCACGCCGCGCACCCGGAGCGTCTTTCTCTCCGGGCATGGACATCGAGGAGTATGAAATGCCGAAAATGAAGACGAAATCGTCGGTGAAAAAGCGGTTCAAGATCACCGCCACCGGCAAGGTGATGGCCGGTCACGGCCTCAAGCGCCACGGGCTGATCAACCGCTCGCAGAAAATGAAGCGCACCAATCGGGGCACGATGGCCCTGCCCGAGCAGGACGGCAAGACCGTCAAGCAGTGGGCCCCCTACGGTCTGGATTGAGGAGAGCGCAGAATGGCACGCGTCAAACGGGGTGTAACCACCCACGCCCGGCACAAAAAGGTTCTCAAGCAGTCGAAGGGCTTCGTCGGCCGGTCTTCGTCCAGCTACCGCATCGCGCTGGAGCGGCTGGAGAAGTCGCTGCAATACGCCTACCGCGACCGCAGGGTGAAAAAGCGGGAATTCCGCGCCCTCTGGATCCAGCGGATCAACGCGGCGGTGCGTGAATACGGCATGACCTACAGCCAGTTCATCGCCGCTCTCAAGCAGGCCGACATCGAACTGGACCGCAAGGTTCTCGCCGCCATGGCGTTCGATGACGCGGCCGGCTTCGCCGCGATCGTCGAGGCCGCGAAAGCCGTCCGCGGATAAAACTCCGCCTTCGGGTCGGTGCCGGCTCAGCCGGCGCCGACTTGTTTCAGCCAGTCTTCCAGATTGTAATAGTTGGTGACCCGGGCGATCTTTCCGCCACGGATGTCGAAAAACGCGCCGGCCGGCAGAACGTAGCGCTGGCCGCGCGCTTCCGGCAGGCCGGGATCGGTTTTCAGATATTCGCCGTGGACCACGAATTCCGCCGCCGCCCGCGCGCCGTCTGCGCTCGCCATCACCGCGATATCGGCGAGTCGCTCGCGGTACGAAACGTTCATGTGATCGAGAAAGGCGGCGAAGGCGGCGCGCCCGGTCTCGCGCGCGCCCTGGTTGATGTCGTGAATCACATCGTCGGTCAGCAGGTCGAGCATTCCCTGCGGATTGCCGGCATTGAACGCGGCATAATAGGATTCGATCAGATTTTTGACGCTGGCCGACATGAACTTCCTCATGAACCTGGGGGCGCGACATTTCCGCGATTTTCGGCCGGATTTCAAGAGAGCCAGGAGAACGCCATTGCACCGCTGCCGCCGGTATGTCACATGATTTATCTATAATGAACGCGCCGTTATGAGTTGGCTGCCAGGGAGAGAAAGTCTTGAAACCGGGGTGTGCCTGTCCGCACGAGGTTAATCGTGCCGAATCGGCCGGAATCGCGCGATGAGTGATTACGTTCTCGAAGCGCAGGGTCTGTCCAAGGGATTTCGCGGCTTCATGGCCGTCCAGGGTGTCGATCTGAACGTCGAGAACGGCAGTATTCATGCCCTGATCGGTCCGAACGGCGCGGGCAAGACCACCTGCTTCAATCTTCTGACCAAATTTCTCCAGCCCAGTTCAGGACGAATCACGTTCGAGGGGCAGGACATCACGAAACTGTCGCCGGCCGATGTCGCCCGGCGCGGCATGGTGCGCAGCTTCCAGATTTCGGCGGTGTTCGGCCACATGACCGCGCTCGAGAATGTCCGTATCGCGCTCGCCCGGGCGCGCGGTGGCAATTTCGATTTCTGGCGCGGCGAGAAGGTTCTTTCCCGCTTCAACGACCGTGCGCTCGAACTGCTCGACGATGTCGGCCTGTCGGACAGCGTGAACGTGCCGGCGGCGGAATTGTCCTATGGCCGCAAGCGGGCGCTGGAGATCGCCACCACCCTCGCGCTCGACCCGCGCCTGATGCTGCTCGATGAACCGACCGCCGGCATGACCGAGGCCGATGTCATCCGCATCGTCGCTCTGGTGCGCAAAATTCGCGCCGGACGCACGATTCTCATGGTCGAGCACAACCTGTCGGTCGTTTCCGGCCTGTCGGACCGGATCACCGTTCTCGCGCGCGGCCGGGTGCTCGCCGAAGGCGACTACGCCAGCGTTTCGGCCGACGAAGCCGTCGTCACCGCCTATCTCGGTACGGATCACGCCAATGCCTGACATGCCCACGCCCGACCGGCCGCTTCCCGATCCGTCGAAACCCGACGGTGCGCCGATGCTGAATGTCAGCGGGCTCAACGCCTGGTATGATGAAAGCCACGTCCTGCACGGCATGGATTTCGAGGTGCGCGAGGGCGAATGCGTCACCCTGCTCGGTCGCAACGGCGCCGGCAAATCGACCACGCTGAAATCGATCATGGGGCTGGTGCCGAAATGCGCCGGCAGCATCGTGTATCAGGGCAAGGAACTGATCGCGGCGCGCCCGGATGTCGTCGGCCGCGCCGGCATCGGCTTCTGCCCGGAGGATCGCGGCATTTTCGCCGGGCTGACGGTCGCGGAAAACCTGATGCTGCCGCCGGTGGTGGCGCCCGGCGGCATGAGCGTCGCCGACATCCATGAACTGTTCCCGAATCTCGCCGAACGGGCGAAGAGCGGCGGGACCAGGCTGTCCGGCGGCGAGCAGCAGATGTTGGCGATCGCGCGAATTTTGCGCACCGGCGCCAGGCTTCTTCTGCTCGATGAGCCGACCGAGGGCCTCGCTCCGGTGATCGTGCAGCAGATCGGCCGGATGATCGGCGAGATCAAGCGGCGCGGCTTCACCGTTCTTCTGGTTGAGCAGAATTTCCATTTCGCCTCGAAGCTGGCGGATCGCCATTATCTGGTCGAACACGGCAAGATCGTCGACATGATTCCGAATCATGAACTGGCCGACCGCGCCGAGCAGTTGCATCGCCGGCTCGGCATCTGAAAACCGAAAACAGGAGGAGACCCCCGATGCTGACGAGACGGACTTTACTCGGCACCGCCGCGACCGGCGCCGCCGCGGCCACACTTCCGCTGACCCGCGCGCGCGCCGCCGGCAAGAAATCGCTGAAGATCGCGGTCATTAGCGACTTCTCCGGCCCGTACCGCAACGATGGCGGCCCGACCTCGGTCGCCTGCGTCGAACAGGCGGTCGCCGATTTCGGCGCGGCCCAGAAAGGCTACGATGTCACCGTCCTGAAGGGCGATCACCAGAACAATCCGGGCGTCGGCGTCGGTCTCGCGCGGCGGTTCTACGATGAGGGCGTCGACATGGTGATCGACGTGCCGAACACCGCGGTCGCCATCGGCATCGCCGGCGTCGCGCACGACAAGAACCGCGTCTTCATCGATTCGGGCGCAGCCGGAACCGTTCTGATCGGCAAGGACTGCAACGCCCAGATGATCAAATGGACGTATGACACCTACATGCTCGCCCGCTCGACCGGCGGCGCGATGGTGAAGGCGGGCGGCAAAAGCTGGTTCTTCATCACCGCCAATTACGCGTTCGGCCATCTTCTGCACGAGGAGACCGCCGAGATCGTCAAGGAGCACGGCGGCAAGGTGCTCGGCAATGTCAATTACCCGTTCCCGCAGACCACCGATTTCTCGTCGTTCCTGATCCAGGCGCAATCTTCCGGCGCTCAGGTTCTCGGCCTCGCCAACGCCGGCAACGATGCGGTCAACTCGATCAAGCAGGCGCACCAGTTCGGCATCAACAAGACGATGAAGATCGCCGGGCTTCTCGTCTTCATCAACGATGTCCACGGCATGGGCCTGCAGCTTGCCCAGGATCTGCTGCTGACCGAGAGTTTCTACTGGAACCTGAACGACCGCACCCGCGCCTTCACCAAACGGGTCCTGCCGCGCACGCCGACCAATTATCCCTGCATGTCACAGGCGGGCTGCTACTCGGGCACGATGCACTTCCTCAAGGCCGTGCATGAGATGAACAACATGGCATCGGTCGGCAACGGCGCCGAGATGGTCGCGATGATGAAGAAAATGCCGACCGACGACGACGCGTTCGGCAAGTGCTCGATCCGCGAGGATGGCCGCTTCATGTGCGATGCCTTTCTGTTCCGGGTCAAAAAGCCGGGCGAGAGCAAGATCCCCTGGGATTACTACTCGCTGGTCGAAACCACCCCGGCTGCTGAAGCCGCGATGCCACCCTCGACGGCCTGCTCCCTGGTCAAGGCGTAAAAGGGACTTCGCCCACCATGACCATGATTCTCGGCAAGCCGGTGCCTCTGCTGTTCGGCCAGCTTCTGCTCGGCATCATCAACGGATCGTTCTACGCGATCCTGTCGCTGGGGCTTGCGATCATTTTCGGCCTTCTGAACGTGATCAATTTTGCTCACGGCGCGCTGTTCATGGTGGGCGCCTTCGTTACCTGGGGCCTTCTGCATTATGTCGGCGTCGGGTTCTGGCCGGCGCTGGTGATCGCGCCGGTCATCGTCGGCGTCTTTGGCCTCGCGCTCGAACGCTGGCTGATCCGCTTCACCTACAAGCTCGACATTCTCTACGGACTTCTGCTCACCTTCGGTCTTGCGCTGGTTCTGGTCGGGCTGTTCACCAACGGCTACGGCAGTTCCGGCGTCAGCTATAACGGGCCTGAGATTCTCTCCGGCACGTTCGATCTCGGCTTCATGTTCCTGCCGGTCTACCGGGGATTCGTCATCGTCGCGGCGGTTGTGGTCTGCTTCGCGGTCTGGTTCACGCTGGAGCGCACCAGCCTTGGCGCGACGCTGCGGGCCGCGACCGAAAACCCGGCGCTGGTGCAGGCGTTCGGCATCAACGTGCCACGCCTGATCGCACTCACTTTCGCGGGTGGTGTCGCGCTCGCCGGGTTCGCCGGCGTGCTCGCCGCTCCGCTCTACTCGGTCAACCCGGACATGGGCACCGACCTGATCAA
>DASVGZ010000499.1:0-2072 GCA_036379275.1 Acidiphilium sp.
ATCAAAAGCAGCGACCAGTCCACCCCCGCGAGCAGGGTGGCGCTTTTCAGCCCCGGCGTGAGCAGGATCAGGGCGGCGGCGATCAGCGCCGCCTCGGCCGGGGTCATGCCGGCAAGACAGGCGGCGACAAAAAACCCGAGCAGCGCCAGCGCCTTGACGATCAGCCCGCGATGCACCGGCGGTACGGAGTCCGGCATCTTCCGTGAGATTTCGCCGCCGAGGCGGCCGCGCCAGACCAGCCCCACCACCACTGCCACCAGAACCAGCCCGACCAGAGCCACCGGGACCAGCGCGCCGGAAAACCGGGCATAGGAAATTCCCGACACACTGCCGATGATGATGTTCTGCGGGTTGCCGGCGATGGTCGCGACCGAGCCGATATTGGAGGCCGCCGCCAGGGCGATCAGGTAGGGCATCGGCGCGGCGCCGGCAGCGATCACGATGTCGAGCACCAGAGGGGTCAGAACGACGCAGACCGTGTCGTTCACCAGAACCGCCGACAGGATGCCGGAGACCGCGACCACCGCCGCGAGCAGCGCATACGGGCCGGAAGCACGCTTCAGGGCAAGGCGGGTGACGAGAGCGAAGAACCCGGCCCGGCGCAGGGCGGCGGCGAGGATCATCATGCCGAGCAGAAGGGCGATGGTGTCGAAATCGATGCCGGCGATCGCCTGGCCGATCGTGAGCGCGCCGCAGGCGACCATCAGCACGCCGCCGACGAAGGCAACCCCGGTGCGGTCGAGCCGGAACAGCGGCAGCCGGCCCATCGCCACCCCGAGATAGGTCAGAATAAAAATACCGACCGCCAGAACACGGGTCAGTTCGGGCGTGAACCCGGAAGGCAGCGGGCCGCTCATCGCCGGGCTATCGCATGGACGAGGCCGATTGGTAAAATCAACCGGTTCCACTATGTGAATAATTCATGGGATTGACTGAATTCAGCACGCTCCTGGGCGCCGCCGCCGGCAGTCCCTCGCTCGAGATCACCACGATCATCCTCGGCACCTTCATTCTTGAGGATGCCGCGACCCTGCTGGCCGCCATGCAGGTCGCCGCCGGTGTGGTTTCCCTGCCGCTTGCGCTCGGCTCGCTCTATGCCGGGATCATCCTGGGCGATCTCGGCCTTTACGGACTCGGCAGGCTTTCGGTCGAGCATCCCTGGGCGCAGCGCATGGTGCCGGCGCGACGGCGCGACATCGGGCGCGACTGGGTTTCCCGCCGGCTGATTCCGGTGGTTCTGGTCAGCCGGTTCGTTCCCGGACTCAGGCTGCCGACCTATACGACCTGCGGGTTCCTGAAGGCTCCGTTCCTCGGTTTCGCCGCCGCCGCGATCCTCGCGACCCTCGCCTGGACCAGTATGCTGTTCTTTCTTTGTCTCAAACTCGGCGGCCTGATGCTGCACTATCTCGGCCCCTGGAGATGGATCGGACTTGCGGTTTTCGTGGTTCTTCTCGTAGTGGTGGGGCGCATCGCCACACGCTGGCAGGTGGGTCGAATCGGAAAGGACGGTTCATGAGCGGTCTTTCGCTCGCTTCACGACTACAGGCGGCGATCGCGCGCCGCGCCCAGGCCAAACCGGTTTCCTTCTTCGAATTCTGGCCCAACTCCGTCTTCTATGCCCCGGTCGTGCTGTTCTGGATCGGCCAGGCGCTGCGCCATCGTAGCCTGACCCTGCCGGCGCTCGCCAATCCGCGGATCGAGGCGGGCGGCATCTGCGGCGAATCGAAGAACGACATTCTCGACCTCGCCGGCCCCGAGGCGCGGCGCTGGATCGCCCCCTATGTCGGCCTCACCACCCAGGCGCTCGCCACCGGCGCCGACCTCGTCATGGCGGAAGCGGCGATGGCGGAAGCCGGCCTTGCTTACCCGGTGGTCGCCAAGCCGGACATGAGCTGCAACGGCGCCGGCGTGCGGCTGGTCGAAACCCGCGACGACCTCGGCCGCTACCTCGCCGGTTTCCCCCGCGCGACCCGGATGCAGTTGCAGGCGCTGATCCCGCACGAGGGCGAGGCCGGGATTTTCTACATCCGCCCTCCCGGTGAGGCGCGCGGAAAAATCACCTCGGTAACCCT
>DASVGZ010000500.1:0-3463 GCA_036379275.1 Acidiphilium sp.
CGGACGGTGCGATCCTAGGCGCCCGCTTCGTGATTCGCTTGCCGAGAGGGTAACGCCCTTTGCCCCGCGCGCGAGCCTGCTTCGGAATGAGGCAGGGTCGGTCTGGCGGGCCTTTTCCGCCTCCGGTTCGTCGAGATCTCGCCCCGATGTCCCTGCATCGCGGTTTCGATCTCTCCTGCCGGAGACGAAAAATCCCTCGTCACATGAACGATTTCGTTCCGATTGTCAATAGTAATAATGGCTGAATGTTAGAAATTATGGATTGCTTCCGCCGCAGGCGGCATCGCGATGACGGTTCTGCGGTTGGGGCAGTGACAATTTCATTCTGACAGGCCGGATCGAACATTCCGGCCTGTGCGGGTATTGCTCTACCCGAATGTTTGCAGAAGCAGTCCGGTACCGGTCATGATCAGGCCGCAATGGATACAGACATGGAATATCCGTCCGTTGAACCGGCGATTGGCCATGCGGCCGGCAAGGATGGCGGCGAAAACGACCGGCAGAGACAGCAGGTAATACCGGGTGACCGAGGCTGTCCAGAACCCGGCGGTCCAGTAGCCGAACATGCCGATGAGGCTGGCGGGAAGAAAATATCCCTGAAGGGTTGCGCGAAACTGTTGCGGCGTCCAGCGGCGGAAGGTGCCGTAAGCCACGAGCGGCGGGCCGTTCATGCCGTAAGCGCCGCCGAAAATGCCGGCCACGAAGCCGAACAGCGGTGCCAGGCGGTCGGTTTTGAGCACCGAAGGAGAGCGGTTGATCAGGATGAAGGCGGAAAAGGCGATGATGTTGAGGGCGATGACGATCTTGATGACGGTTCCGGGTAGCGCCGACAGCATCCAGAGCCCGACCGGGATGCCGAACAGGGTGGAGATGAACAGCGATCCGGCGCCGCGAAAATGGATGTGCCGCCAGTCCTGGGCGACGGAAACCGCGGCGACGGTGATCGACACGAGAACGGCGACGGGGGCTGCGACCCCGATCGGGATGACGAGCGCGAGCAGAGGCACGGCGACAAGGGCCTCGCCGAATCCGAATGCCGAGCGGATGAAGGTGGCAACAAAAAGGATCGCCAAAATCGGAAGAAGCATCGAGAGCCTGTTCCGGACCCGTCGTCCGCGTCAGGCGGGCGAGGCCGGATGGGTCAATGGCCGCTCTGCCCGGCGATCTCGCTGAACTGCATCACCGGCTGGATGTTTGTGAAGTTGGCGACATCGCCCATGATCGCCTTGCCATGAGCGGCGACCGCCTTGCCGAACGCCTCCGTGTTGTCGAAATCGAGAAGGGTGATGACCGCGTAAGCGGGCGGCTTGCCATCCGGCCCCGGCGTTCCGTGCATGACCCGGGTGCCGCGCAGGCCCATCGGCTCCCACAGGTCGCGCACCAGCTTCATGTGCGTCGCGTGGTAGTAGGCGCGGTCGAATTTCAGAGTGTCGGAGTGTGGATAGAGAACGGCGACCGAGATCATGGCATTTTCCTCCCTGTCAGGCCTTGGCGACGCGAAGCGCGTTGGTCGTGCCGCTCTGGCCGAACGGCACGCCGGCGACCACGACAACCTCCTCGCCATGCTGGACGAAGCCTTCCTGGCGCGCGACCTTCGCCGACAGGGCGACGGCCTCGGTCATCGAATGGATCTCGCCGGTGACCACGGCGTGAATGCCCCAGACCGCCGCGAGGCGTCGCGCGGTTTCCACCGACGGGGTGAGGCCGATCACCGGGCAATCCGGCCGCTCGCGCGCGACGCGGAGCGCGCTGGCGCCGGAACTGGTGAAGGCGACGATGGCGCGGGCGTCGATGGTGCGGGCGACCTGCCAGGCGGCGCTGGCGATCGCGTCGGCGGAGGAATGCTCGGGGTCCGGGCGCTTGGCGTCGATGCCGCGCCGCCAGTCCTCGTCGCGCTCCACCCGGGCGACGATGCGGTCCATCATGTTGACCGCCTCGCGCGGGTATTGCCCGGCGGCGCTCTCGGCCGAGAGCATCACCGCGTCGGCGCCATCGAACACGGCGGTCGCGACATCGGAGGCCTCGGCGCGGGTCGGCGCGGGGGCGGAAATCATCGATTCGAGCATCTGGGTCGCCACCACCACAGGGATGCCGTGCAACTGGGCGGAGCGGATGATCCGTTTCTGCGCGATCGGCACTTCCTCGGGCGGCAGTTCGACGCCGAGATCGCCGCGCGCGACCATCACCGCGTCGGAGGCGGCGACGATCGCATCGAGATTGTCGAGCGACTGGGGCTTTTCCATCTTGACCATGACAAGGGCGCGGCCGGCGCAGATCGCCTTGGCTTCCTCCACGTCCTCGGCGCGCTGGACGAAGGACAGGCCGATATATTCGATGCCGCGGTCGAGAACGAAGTCGAGATCGATTCGGTCCTTTTTGGTCAGGGCCGGGATCGGCAGGACCACGTCCGGCACGTTCACGCCCTTGCGGTCGGACAGCGGGCCGCCGGTGACGACCTCGGTCAGCAGATGATCCTCGCGCTTGCGCAGGACCCGAAGGCGCAGCTTGCCATCGTCGAGCAGAAGGGTGGTGCCGATATTGGCCGAGCCGATGATTTCGGGATGCGGCAGGTTGACCCGGCGGGTATCGCCCGGCGCGGGGTTGAGATCGAGCTGGAATTCGGCGCCGGTCTGCAACTGCACGCGGCCGCCGCGAAACGCGCCGACCCGCAGCTTCGGCCCCTGAACGTCGGCGAGAATGCCGATCGGGCGGTCGAACCTGTGTTCGAGGGCGCGGATCATGTCGATCCGGGCGGCATGGTCCTCATGGGTGCCATGGCTGAAGTTGAGACGGAACACATCGGCGCCGGCCTCGAACAGGTGGGCGAGCATCTCCGGCGTCGAACTGGCCGGGCCGATGGTCGCGATGATCTTGGTGCGCCGGTGGCGCCGAAGGCGAGAAGCCATGAGTTTTTCCCTTTTGTCGCGCCGCTTGGGGCGTCATGTTGCTCCCCCCTATGGCAAAGAAGTGGGCCGGTGACTACTTGACGCACCGGTAAGGAGATATACGCAATGACTGAAATCGAACTGGACGGGGCGATCAGGACCGAACTGGAGGCGGCCGCGTTCCGCCGGCTGGTGGAGCATCTGCGCGGGCGAACCGATGTGCAGAACATCGACCTGATGAATCTGGCGGGGTTCTGCCGCAACTGCCTGTCGCGCTGGTATCGCGAGGCGGCGGAGGCGCGTGGCGTGGCGCTGACCGACCCCGATGCACGGGAGATCGTCTACGGGATGCCCTACAAGGAGTGGCAGGCGAAGTATCAGAAAGACGCCTCGCCCGCGCAGAAGGCGGCGTTCGCCGGGTCTTCCGGGGACGGGCCCAAGGTCGGGCATTGACCGGATGCGGCTTGCGATCTATCCCGCCGGCTTCCTGTTCCGACTGGCTGAGAGGATCCGATGGCGCTCGACACGGCTGATACGGCTGACCATGCGACGACCGGCAATATCGCGGCGGACCGGCT
>DASVGZ010000501.1:0-2647 GCA_036379275.1 Acidiphilium sp.
TCGGGCGGCAGATCCGGCGCGGCGTCGAGTGCCGCGAGGCGGACCCGCTCGGCCTCCGACAGGCGCAACCGGTCGGCCAGAGCAGCGCCATCGGCATCGATCAGCGCCGCGAGGCGAAGGATCGGGTCGGGTGGCATCCCGCGCGCCATCGCGGCCTCGAACCCGGACAGATCGTCCGCCTCGGGCAAAATCGCACCAAACACGCCGGTTCCCGCCATCAGGCGTAACGCCGCGCGTGGGTCGGGTGTCGCGAGAATCGATTTCAGCTCCTGCCAGACCCGTTCGGCGGAAAGCCGTGACAGGCCCTCCCGGTGCGCCTCGATGGCGGCGATCGCCCCGGCATCCGGCTCACCGCGCCCGTAGCGGGCGAGGAACCGGAAAAACCGTAGAATCCGCAGATAATCCTCGGCGATCCGCGTCGCCGCGTCGCCCACGAACCGGACCCGCCCGGCGGCAAGATCGTCGCGCCCGCCGAAATAGTCGAACACCGTGCCGGCGCGGTCCATCGACATCGCGTTGATCGTGAAATCCCGCCGTGCCGCGTCTTCCCGCCAGTCATCGGTGAAGGCGACGGTCGCGTGCCGCCCGTCGGTCGAGACATCGTGGCGCAGCGTGGTGATCTCGAAGCCGGTATTGTCGATCAGCGCGGTGACGGTGCCATGGTCGAGCCCGGTCGGAATCGCGCGAATACCCGCTGCCGCGAGCCGGCGCATGACCTCGTCCGGCGGAAGCGGACTCGCGAGGTCGATATCGGCGAGCGGCCGCCCCGCCAGCATGTCGCGCACCGCCCCGCCAACGATCCTGGCTTCCGGCAGGGCATCCCGGAGCATTTCGAGCCGCCTGTCATCCATCCACGCTCTATGCCGGTTTTTTCGCTGGCGAGACAGAGATGCCGGTCACGGCATTCCGGTCGGACAATTCTCATGGTTGCGAAATAAATTTAATAATGTAATTATTGCAATATCGCCGTTAACCTGACGGCGGCCACGCAAACCATAATTTTTCATCCCGGGGAGTTTCATGTCCTGCAAGATCATTCATCGGTTTTTGCCGATCCTGTTTCTATTGCCGGTCGTCGGCTGCGCTTCGATCGTCGATGGTACCCACCAGATCGTATCGGTTCAGACCACGACAGCGGGAGACGCCCTGTCCGGCGCTCAATGCACCCTGAAAAGCGACAAGGGAACCTGGTTCGTCAACACGCCCGGCACGGTCACGGTGCATCGCGGCTATGACGCCCTCGATGTCGATTGCAAGAAGGCCGGGTACCAGCCGAAGGTCATAGCGGTCAATTCATCGACCAAGGGCATGGCCTTCGGCAACATCCTTTTCGGTGGATTGATCGGGGCGGGCGTGGATATGAGCGATGGCGCCGCCTACGACTACCCGAACCTGATTACGGTGCCGATGCAACCGGTCGCGACAGTCTCCGCCGCACCCGCGTCGGCCGCGACTGCGGGATCGACACAACCTGTGGATTGACCCTGATCGGTTCATGATGAGTCCGCATTCCGATGCGGGCTCTGCCTGGTTTGGCGAGGTGGAACCGCCGACGGCCGAAGTCATCATCCCGATGCCGAGCTTGCAAGGCGGAAACAATCCACACTCTCGCAGCCAGACTCGTCATCGCGAACGGAGTCAAGCGATCCATCTCCCCGCTGACAGGTTCCGCCTTCGCATGACGCATCGAAGTGGCCCGGCTTTTCAGCAATGATCCAGCATTACATGTGAAGCCTAACCCGGGCCGCATGAAAGCGGGCGTCAGTTCAGAATTTTATTCCGCCGGATCAGATCATACATAAATTGCATTTTGTTGGCATAGTCGCTGCCCGGATGGGCATTATAAAGCCGGTATGTGCTTTGCGATCGATCGACTTCCATCCGGTGATGACGGTGACGATTTTTGCCGGTGAATACGTCAATTTTGTTCCGATCTTGAGGGGATACAGCGTCGTGGTGCGGTTCATGTCCTTCAACACCTCTACGGTGGTGCCTGCGCGCCCCGCGATGGCATCGAGTGTGTCCCCGCGCTCGACCGTGACGGTCTTGACTTCTCTTCGGTCGATGACCGTCTTCGGGCCGAACTCCGCCGCACGGTACAGCAGATAACCGACCCCGGCGGCGATATTGTCTCTTGCATTGAATCCCGGCGAGGCGATAGCACCGCACAGGTTCGGCGGTACGATGAGGTCCAGCCTGTCACCGTGCCGCATCATATCGTCCCAACCGGGGTCACCCTGATTGGCTGACTGCATGGGTTTCTTGTTCCACAGATCATCCCGGGCATGAGGGCCGGTTTCGGTCCAGAGCATCGCCTTGATCAACTGCCAGTCCAGAGAAACATAACCGTATGAGGTTCGCAGATAGTTGTTGTAATCCGACACAACGTCCTGAATATCGCGGTCATGCGCATTCCATGCCAGCGAGTGGGCCGGCTGGTCTGCTTGTTGTAACACACCCAGATCACGCTCGATTCTTTTAACATCTCCCATGACGAACGAACGCGCCGGTTCAGATACGGGATATGGCGGAATGATCAATCCATTGTGTTTCGATGACATGAGATACACTCTCCGACAAAAATGTTATATATAATAACTATCATACTGTGTGCAACCAGAAAATTCGTATCTGGCTTTTACTCAGC
>DASVGZ010000502.1:0-6709 GCA_036379275.1 Acidiphilium sp.
CTGACCAAGATCAAGGCCTATTATCTCGGCCATCAGCACATCAAGGGGATGTTCGCGGTGGATGCCGGCAGCACCCAAGGCGTTGCCGAGGTGATGCGCGAGTTCAACCTGCCGAAGAAGGGAATCCATTCCGGCGGGTTCGATCTCCTCCCGAAAACGCTCGACCTGATCAACACCGGATATCTCGATTTCACCATCGACCAGCAACCCTATCTCCAGGGTTTTTATACGGTGATGGAGATGTTCATGTTCATGGTCTCGGGCGGGCTGACCGGGCCGGCGGACATCAATACCGGCCTCAAATTCATCACGAGGTCGGCGGTGAAACCGTATCTCGCGACCAAGACGCGCTATGAGGGCGATTCCTCGACACCGCAGATCGTGCCGCGTACCGGCCCGATCGCTGGTTGAAACCGGGCGCCGCCCTGGCGGCGCCAATCTTTCGATAGCGGAGCCTTCATGAGTGGAGTTCTGACGTTCCGTCAGCGGGGCAGAAAGCTGCTCGCGCTGCGCGAGACGAGCATCGTGGTCGTCGCCGTCGTGCTGTTCGCATATTTCTCGACGGCCAATGCAAATTTTCTGAGCGGGGCGAACCTGCAGACCCTGTCGCAGTTCGTCGCGCCTCCGGCGATCATTGCCTGCGGTGAGATTTTTCTCCTGATCTGCGGCGAGATCGACCTGTCGGTCGGGCAGGTCTTCGCGCTTGCGCCGTTCATCATGGCCTTCGCGGACAAGGCCGGGGCGGGACTGCTCGGCGGGTTCATCGCGGCGATGATCGTGTCGGCGGTGATCGGGCTGATCAATGGCGTGATCACCGTGCTTTTGCGGGTATCGAGTTTCATCACCACGCTGGGCACACTGTTTCTGATCAACGGCTTTACCCTGACGATCTCGCGCGGGTTTCCGATCAATACGCCGGGTGGCGATACCATCGCCGGTATTTTCGGTGCGGGTGGCTACAGCGAGTTTCTGTGGGCGCTTCTGATCATCATCATCATGCACATCGTCCTGCGCCACCGGCGCTGGGGGCTTCATACCATCGCGGTGGGCGGTAATCTGACCGGTGCGACCGAGGCCGGAATCAACGCGGCAAAAATCAAGATCGGCAATTTCATGCTGACCAGCGTTCTCGGCGGGATCACGGGGATTCTCGAAGCCTTCCGGATCGGTTCGACCGATCCGCTCGCCGGCGGCACCAACATCATGTTTCTCGCGGTCGCGGCCGGGGTGATCGGCGGTACCTCGCTGATGGGCGGATCGGGGACGATCATCGGCGGGTTGATCGGTGCGATCGTTCTCGGCGTTTTGCAGGACGGATTCACGCTCCAGGGCATCAACGCCTTCACCTTCGACATGATCATCGGCGCGGCGATCCTGATCGCGATGATCGCGAATATCCATGTCGGGCGGCTCAACCGGGGAGGCCGGTCATGAGCGAAACCACCGGCCGCGAGGCGCTGCGCGCCACCGACATCACCAAGAATTTCGGCAGCATCACGGCGCTGTCCGGAATTTCCCTGCATGTGAGCAAGGGTGAGGTGCTCGGCATTCTCGGCGACAACGGCGCCGGCAAGTCGACGCTGATGAAAATCATCACCGGGTTTCACCAGCCGAGTTCGGGACAGCTTCATGTCGGTGGCGAGGCGGTGTCGCTCGCTTCGGTCGATCATGCGCGGTCGCTCGGGATCGAGTGCGTCTACCAGGATCTCGCTCTGGTGAACACGCTGCCGATCTATCACAACATGTTCCTGAACCGGGAGCTGCGAACGCGGTTCGGAATGCTCGATCATCGCGCCATGCGCAGACGGGCGGCTGAGGCGCTCGAGGATATCGGCGTTCATGTTCCGTCGGTCGACGAGGAGGTGGCGATGCTGTCCGGCGGGCAGCGCCAGGCGATCGCGATCGCGCGGGCGGTGTATTCGGATGCGAAGATTCTTCTGCTCGACGAGCCGCTTGCCGCGATGGGTGCGCGTGAGGCCGGGCTGATCATCGACCTGATCCAGCGCCAGCGGGCGAGGGGCGACATCTCGATCATCATGATCATGCACAACTACGCGCAGACTCTCGAAATCGCCGACCGGGTGATGATGATGCAGCATGGCACGGTGACGTTCGAGGGCGCGGCGAAGGAGACCTCGGTCGAGGCATTGCTGGAGATCGTCCGGCGGGAATATCGCGCGATGCGGGCGCGCTGACACGGCAGGAGAAAAAATGACGAATTTCATGACGGCGCGGTATCCGAGTCTGGGCGGGCGGGCGGTGTTCATCACCGGCGGCGGCTGTGGAATCGGCGCGTCTCTGGTCGCGCATTTCGCCGGACAGCACTGCAAGGTCGTGTTCGTCGATATCGACCGGGCAGGCGGCGAGCGCGTCGCCGCCGCACATACCGGCAAGGAATATCCTGCGCCGGTCTTCATCGGCTGTGACCTGCGCGACATCGCGGCGCTGCGCGAGGCGGTTGCCGAAGGGGCCGGAAAAGTCGGAAACTTCACTGTTCTGATCAACAACGCAGCCCATGACGAGCGGCACGACACGCTGACGGTGACGCCGGAATACTGGGACGAACGGCTTGCGGTCAATCTGCGCCATCAGTTCTTCGCGGCCCAGGCGGTAATTCCGATGATGCAGGCGGCGGGCGGCGGCGCGATTGTGAATTTCGGTTCGACGAGCTGGCACGCCGGTCAGGGTGGAATGCCCGCCTATGTGACCGCGAAAGCCGGAATCGAGGCATTGACCCGCAGCCTCGCCCGGGATTTCGGCAAGGACGGAATTCGCGCGAACTGCATTCTTCCCGGCTGGATCATGACCGAACGGCAGATCGAGAAATGGCTGACCCCGGAAGCCGAAGTCGAACTGATGCAGCGACAATGCCTGAAGGAGAAGCTGACACCGCCCGATGTGGCGAGGATGGCGCTGTGGCTCGCCGCCGATGACAGCCGGCTGATCACCGCGCATAATTTCTATGTCGATGCCGGCTGGGTCTGACCGGGCGGAACCGCGCCGATGATCGGCATCGACTGGGGGACCAGCAGCCTGCGTGCCTGGCGGATCGGCGCGGATGGCGCGGTGCTCGAAAGCCGGTCGTCGCCACGCGGAATCATGACCGTCGCCGACCGGAAATTCGAACCGGTGCTGCGCGCCGGAATCGGCGACTGGCTGGCGGCGGGCGAGAACCGGGTTCTGCTGTCCGGCATGATCGGCAGCCGGCAGGGCTGGGTCGAGGCGCGCTATCTGCCGTGCCCCGCCGGGGTGGACGAACTGGCGGCGGGGCTGAGCCCGGTCGGGTTCGACGGGGCGAGTGTGATGGTGGTCCCGGGCCTCGCCACCGTTGATGCGGACGGCGTGCCGGAGGTGATGCGCGGCGAGGAAACCCAGATTCTGGGCGCGGCGGTGGCGGGGCCGATCATCGCCTGCCTGCCCGGCACCCATTCGAAATGGGCGAAGGTGGTGGACGGGCGGATCACCGGATTCACCACCTATATGACCGGCGAGGTGTTCGCCGCCCTCGGAGACCATACGATCCTCGCCCATACCGTGCGGAAGGGACCGATCGACGAGGCCGCGTTCGATGCGGGGCTGGCGCGGGCGCGTGGCGGCGGCGGGCTGCTACACCATGTGTTCGGCGCGAGAACGCTCGTGCTTCGGGATGGATTGGGCGAGACGGCGGCATTTTCCTATCTCTCGGGCCTGCTGATCGGCCATGAGATGGCGGCGGCTTTCGATCGCGGGGCCGGTGCGAGCGGCGCGGTCAAGGTGATCGGGGCCGGCGGGCTCGGCGCTCTCTATGCGCGGGCGATCGCTTCCTGTGGCGGCGCCGCGGAGACGGTCGGCGAGGCAGCGACCGCCGCCGGCCTGGCACTTCTGGGAGGGCGGGCGAAATGGCAATGAAAGACTGGCTGGCGCGATCGCCGCTGATCGCGATTTTGCGCGGCGTCCGACCGGACGAGGTCGAGGCGGTAGCCGAGGCGTTGGTGGCGGCAAGGATCGTCATCATCGAGGTGCCGCTGAACTCACCCGATCCGTTCGAGAGCATCGCGCGGCTCGCGCGCGGCTTCGGCGACCGGGCGCTGATCGGCGCCGGCACGGTGATGACCGAATCCGATGCCGCGCGCGTTGCCGAAGCCGGCGGGCAACTGATCGTCACCCCCCATGCCGACCCGGCGATCGTAACGGCGGCGAAGCGGAGAAAAATGCTGGCGGTGCCGGGATTTTTCACGCCGGCCGAGGCGTTCGCGCTGCTGCGCGCGGGGGCCGATGCGCTGAAGCTGTTTCCCGCCGAGGGCGCGAGTCCGGCGATGCTGAAGGCGCTGCGCGCGGTGCTGCCGGCGGGAACGCCCGTGCTGCCGGTGGGCGGGATCGCACCCGCAACCATGGCGCCATGGTTCGAGGCGGGTGCTGCCGGGTTCGGAATCGGCTCGGCGATCTACCGGCCCGGCGATACGCCGGAGGCGGTTTCCGCCAAGGCACATGATTTCATGAAGGCACTCGGGCGTTAGGCAGCAGTTTTGGCCTCGCCTGATCGGGTGGATCGGACAGGGTTGGGTGGGCGTGTGTTGTGCGTGGTCAGGGCGGTGCGCGTGCGACGTGGTGGACTGTTCGTGTGGCGGGGTTGCCTGAGATGCGATGGACTGCTTCGGCCGTTGCACGGCCTCGCAGTGACGATTTTGCACGCGGTCGAGGCGGGATGATTCGCGCCGGAATGCGAGAGCGGGCTTCGGGACGGTCGGCGGTCGCAGCGGCCGCGCGGTCGGCATGGATGGCGCGGACCTGCTCGGCAAGGTCGCGCAGGGTTTGCACGGATCGGGCAAGTTGCCTTGCGTTGGACGCGCCGGTTCCGCTCCAGCCGCCGAGAATGGCGCAGAGGGTTTCGATGAGGCGGATCAAGGCCTCGATAGTCCGGGTTGATGATGGTGCGTCCGAGTTCACGAACGGAATATGAACATTTTCGCGACGGTTGTCAATAGTAAAATTGACGTATAGTTAGAAATTATAGATTGCTTCCGCCGCAAGCGGCGTCGTAATGACGTTCAGTTATTATAGAGGACCGCGGCCATCGGACCGGTTTTTTCGGTCCCCGTCAGGGCGGATGCTCCGGGGTCAATTCCCGGCGGTTCACGTTTTCTTGCGGTTTCAATAAGTTGTTGTGCATTATTAAACCGGATTTGGCATATCTCCTCGCAGAACCGGCCTTCTGCCGTACCAAGGGAGACTTGCATGGCTTTTTCCCGCCGCTTTCTGCTCAACGGTGGCGTCAAGGCGACGATCGCTCTGCCGCTCTGGGTTCAGCACGGGCTGGCTCGCGCCGCGACAAGGCCACCCCGGCGTATGACGCCGGATAACGCCGCATTCCGCGAGGCGGCGGGCAACCGGCTGGTGGTGATCGATCCGGGCCATGGCGGAAAAGATCCGGGTTGCATCGGCGCCGGTAACATTTTCGAGAAAAACATCGCGCTCGCCGCCGCGTGGGATTTCCGTCATGCGCTCGAACGTGGCGGCTACGACGTGTTGATGACTCGCTCCACTGACGTTTTTCTGCCGTTGCAGACACGGGTCGAGATCGCCGAACGGCACAAGGCCACCCTGTTCGTCTCGATGCACGCGAATTCCGTGGCGCCCGATGCGCGGGTGCGGGGTGCCAGCGTGTTCACCTTTGCCAAGGATCCATCGGACCCGCTGGCGGCGCGGATCGCCCGTTCGGAAAACGGCGTGGAGCGCCTGTCCAACCCGGATTTCCATGGCGTTTCGCCACAGGTTTCCGCCATCCTGCTCAGTCTGATGGAACACAGCACCCGGGCGGGATCGCTGGATCTGCAGAACAGGATGGTAAATTCACTGTCGCACCGTGTTGACATGCTGACCAATCCGGCGCGCCATGCCACCTTCGCCGTTCTGCAATCGGCGGCGATTCCCAGCGTTCTGGTCGAGATGGCGTTCCTGTCCAACCCGCAGGATGAGGCGGAACTGCGCACCAACGCGTTTCGCGAGCGGGTTGCGGGGTCGATGAAATCCGCGGTCGATGCCTGGTTTCTCGCACGGCGGTACGCGCTGGCGAGTCTCTGATCCAGCGGCATGACCGATCCGCTGCTTCGCACGTCGGACGAACGGCGCGCCTGGCAAAGACGCTACCGGCACCGGCTCCGGCTCGGCATGGCGGTGGTCGTGCTGATATTCCTCGTCGTCGGGGCAAGGCTGGTCGACGTGACGGTGCTGCACCCGCTGCTGCCGAACCCCGCCGTGCTGGCGGCGCTGCGGCCCGATTTCAGTACGCGCCTGCCGGAACCCGCGCGCGCGCCGATCGTCGATCGCAATGGTCTCCTGCTCGCGGTTTCGCTGCCCGGTGCCGCGCTGTTCGGCGATCCGCGCCAGATCCGCCATCCGCGTCGCGATGCGCTGGCGCTCGCCCGCGTGATCCCGGGGCTCGATGTCGAACGCACAGCGTACCGGCTCGGCCTTCGTCATTACGGCTTCGTCTATCTCGACCGGCACCTGACCGCCGCGCAGGAACTGGCGGTGAACCGGCTCGGCCTGCCGGGCATCTATTTCCAGAAAATCTGGGAACGGCATTATCCGCAGGGCGATCTCGCGGCCCATATTCTGGGCGGGGTGACGCCGGGACAGCACGGCATTGCCGGGGTGGAGGCGTATTTCGACAATCGGCTGCGCAAGGAGCCGGGCAGGCCGCTCCGGCTGTCGATCGATCTCCGGGTCG
>DASVGZ010000503.1:0-6392 GCA_036379275.1 Acidiphilium sp.
CGGCGGTTCTGCCCCGGCTTCTGCTGACCTTGCTGCCGGGTACGATCCTGTTCTCGCTGGTCGGCGGGATGAGTGCTGCGATCACGCTGGGGGCGCGCGGCGGCACCGTTCTGCTGCCGCTGATCGCACTGCCGCTGATGATCCCGGCGCTGATCTTCGGTGCCGCCGGGGTGACGGCGGCGGATCCGCTCGCCGAATTCGCCATGCTGCTCGGCCTGCTCGCCCTGTTCCTGCCGCTGGCGCCGCTTGCCGCTGGCGCCGCCCTGCGCGCGGCGGTGTCGTGAGACCCGTTGTTCAGGAATTCGCTCCGGTGAGTCGGCTGGCGTGAATTTTTGAGCACCGAAGCGGAGCGCACTTGGGGTGCGTGAGCATCGGAGCGCAGCAAAGCGACGCTGGATTGCCGCCGGAGTAGAATTTTCGGGCCGGCATCAAGCGATACTCTCGCCGTGCAGGACTGCATCCAACCCCTGCCGCTCCTCGTCGCGGTTGACCCGCAGACCGATGGTGCGGTCGATCGCGAACAGCAGGATAGCGGTCACACCGCCGCAATAGAGCGCGGTGGCGGCGACGCCGAGCGCCTGGATGGCGAGTTGGTGCAGCCCGGGCACGACCGCGCCGGAGGAGAGCGGCGCGAACGCCAGAATGCCGGTCGCCAGCATCCCGAGCGCGCCGCCGACACCGTGGACCCCGAACGCGTCGAGCGAATCGTCGAAGCGGAGCTTCGGTTTCACCACCGTGACCACCCAGAAGCAGAGCAACCCGGCGGCAATACCGATCAGCAGCGCCGGGCCGGGCAGGACGAAGCCGGCTGCCGGGGTGATCGCGACCAGGCCGGAAACCGCGCCCGAAACCGCGCCCAGAACCGTGGGCTTGCCGCGCAGGCCCCACTCGATCGCGGTCCAGGACAGGGTGGCGCCGGAGGCGGCCATCTGGGTCGCCAGCACGGCCATACCGGCGTTCGGGTTGGCGCCGCCGGCCCCGCCGGAGTTGAAGCCGATCCAGCCGACCCAGAGCAGCGAGGCGCCGATCACCGCGTAGGACAGATTCCACGGCATCATGTTGTCCTGGCCGAAGCCGAGCCGCCTGCCGAGATAGAGCGCGCAGACGAGGCCGGCGACGCCCGAATTCACCTCGACCACGGTACCGCCGGCATAATCGGCGATGCCGAGATGCCAGAGCCAGCCCCCCGGACTCCAGACCCAGTGCGCGACCGGCGCATAGACCAGGAGCGACCAGCTGCCCATCAGCAGAAGGAGGGCGGAGAATTTCATCCGCTCGGCGAAGCTGCCGGTGATCACCGCCGGGGTGATGATCGCGAAGCTGATCTGGAACATGATGAAGACGCTCGCCGGCACCCGGTAATGCACCGCGTCCGGCAGGCCGGCGCCAAGGGTGAACGGCGCCTGCCAGGAGCGGGCGAGGTTATCGAGCAGGGCGTCGGACAGGCCGCCGATGAAGCCGTTGCCATTGGAAAAGGCAAGGCTGTAGCCGATCAGCAGCCAGAGAACGGAAACCAGCGCGCAGATCACGACGCTCTGCATCATAATCGCCAGCACGTTCTTCTTGCGCACCATGCCGCCATAGAACAGCACGAGGCCGGGAATGGTCATCAGCAGGACCAGGACTGAGCTGGTCAGCATCCAGGCAGTATCGCCGGCGGAGAGGCTGGATGTTGCCGCTTTTGCGGGCAGGCTGAGACAAACGAGCGGGAACACTGCTGCTCCCGTGACCATAATGCGCCGACTCATTCCGACCCGATCTCCTTGCCGTTACGCCCATCGGGCGATCATGGCGAAAAGAGAAGCAGGATTCGTGCCAGTTTCAGCGGGCGGTCAGATCAATCGGGCGAGGGCGGCGTCGGTTGCCTGATCCGACCAGTCGCGGACGATCAGTGCACGCCCGGCAGTCGCGGCCTTGCGCCGGCGCACCGGATCGGCGTGGAGCGAGACGATCGCCTCGGCGATGGCTTTATCAGTCGCGGCGATGCAGGAAGCCAGCGATTCCGGCCAGTCGATGCCCTCGATCGCGGTGGGGGTGGCGATGCAGGGAATTCCGGCGGCGAGACTATCCAGCACCTTGCCCTTGATGCCGGCACCGAAGCTCATCGGGGCGACGGTGAGGCGCAACCTGCCGAAGAATCGGGCGGCGTCATTCACCGGGCCGAGGATTTCCACCCCCGGCGCAGACCAGCGGCGCATTGCCTCGGGCATGGCGGAGCCGGCAATGAGGCACTCGATTTTCGGGTTGCGCGCGCGCACCAGCGGCATGATCGAGAAGGCGAGTCGGCGGGCGGCATCAAGGTTCGGGGCATGACCGAAATGGCCGATGAACCCGATCGCGTCTCCGCGCCTCGTGCGTGGAAGTTCCGTCGGCGCGACCGCCCAGGGGGCGACGATAACGGTCTGGCGCGGCAGTGCGCGGCGAAGCAATCCTGCCTCGGCGCGGGAATGGGTCAGCACCGCGTCAGCCGCGCCGGCGACCGCGAATTCGCTGGCGCGGACCAGGCGCGCACGGGCGAGCAGGGCGGGTTCGCGTTCGATCAGCGCCCGCCGGGCGAGCCGGAGATGGTGCAGGTCGGCGACACTGTAGACGAGCTTTGCCCGGGGCTGGTGGGCGCGCGCGAGCGGCAGGTAGCGGGCGGCGGTGTCGAGCCGGTGCAGATAGACGAGATCGAATTTGCCGGCCTCGCGGGTAAGCAGTTCCTCGACCGAGCGGATCGCGGGTACGCGCTGCCAGTCGGCCTCGATATCCGTGGGCGGTGCGCCAGAGGCAGGGTCGGCGGCGGCGAAGCTGACGGCATAGCCGAGTCGGGCCAGCGATTCGATATGGGAGAGAATCGCGTTCGATCCGGCATCCCGCCCGCGCACCGGCGTCACCATATCGATCACCAGGGCGTGGCGGGTTCTGGTTCCATGCCCTGTCGAAGCAGATACGGTGGCAGGGCGGCGGGCGGCGAGGCGGCCGATCTCGTCGTTGAGGGCGGCGATGGCCGAATCGATTGCGGCTGCGCCGGAAACCCCGTCGAGCAGGGCGGCGAGACCGGAACGGGCTTCGGCATCGAAGTCGTCCGGTGCGGCGATCAGCGCCGGAGAGGCGGCGAGTTCTGCGCCGTCGCGCTCACGCACCACGCGGATCAGATGGCGGCCGACGCCAGGCAGGCCGTCCTTCAGGCTGAGTTCGAAGCCATGCCGACCGCTGCCGATGCCGGCGGCGGCAAGGTCGGGCCTCGGTGCGTTGGCGATCACCCGGTCGAGCAAGGCGCCGTTGTCGAGAACCAGAAGCGCCACTGGCTGGGTCGGATGGCGGTCATCCTGGGCCCAGCCGGCGATCCGGCTCCTTGTCGCGACATCGAGCCGGCCACGGAACATCGTGAAGGGAGCTCAGGCGGCGTGGCGGATGGCTGAAGAATCAATAGCTGAAGACAGGAGGACGCCGTCGGCGATACGGCGGATATGGATCTCCGCTCCGGAGGCCGCGACGGGAATCGCGATGCGAAAGCCGTGGCAGCCGCTGCCGAGCCCGGCATCCTCCAGATCGCCGCGATGGAGATTCGCGATGCCGCGCGCGACCACATGGCGATTCACGACGAGTTCGAGACAGATTGCCGCATCGGGGGCGGTTCCGTCATATGCCCAGCCGACCGCATGGATCCCTGCGGCATCGGTCTCGATCCGCTCGAACCAGCCGGTCAGCGGACCGTGAGCGAAGACATCGGGCGCACCGGCGAGCGCCGCGAGACGGCGGCGAATCGTCTCCAGCACCGGCCCGGCTTCGATCCGCCCTGCGCACCAGGCATCGCTGGTCCGGTCGTCGCGATAGCGCTCGGCATAATCGGCGGCATTGTGGAACATCGCCCGGTTGCCGTCGTTGATATAGGTTTCGGAAGCAGCGCCTTCGGCGAAGATCACATCATGCCGGTCGAGTTCGACATGAACATAGACGATCGGACCGGTCGCCTCCTCCTGAACGATCGACACGCCATTGACGAGGCAGGCGGCGGGGATCAGCGCGCCGTCGATCAGCATGGCGTGTTGCGGGCTGACCCAAAGGTCGCGGCGCGGCCTGCCGTGGCCGAGCGCGCCGGCGGAAAGGCGAATCGGCAGGATATGCGGTTTGCCTGTGGCGAAACGGGGCGAATAGGCGCGACGGCCGATCCATTTGACCGGCTTGGCGGTGCCATCGGCGGTCAACACGGTATCGCCGATCGCAAGACACTCGACGGCAACTTCGCCCTCCGGCGTCGCGATATTGGTGCCCTCGCGATAGCAGGCGACGGTGATGTCGGTCCCGCCCGCGCCGTCCGAGGTGAGACTGAACAGGCTGGAGACGAAGGTGCCGGTGGCAAGGCTGACTTCGCCGAGAATGGTGCCGGTGGCCGAGTCGAGCGACAGGGTGCCGCCCGCCGAGCCGCCGGAATTCTGGGTCCATACCGCCGTGTCGGCTCCGGTGACGCCCCGAAGATCGATGGTGTCGCCGTGCTGGTAACCGTCGATGGCGAAGATCATCGAGGGGCTGATGCTGGACTCGAAGATCAGATCGTTGCCGGTGCCGCTGAAGGTGATCGCGGGAATGTTCTGCAGCGATGCCAGGTTGTCGCCGAGTTCGAGTGTGCCGTTGCCCGGCGGGATCACGAGGCCGGGGGCGGAGCCAAGGTCGAAATTGGGCGGAATATAGGTCGAGCCGGCCGGGTCGAAGATCTCGGTGGCGCCGGCATTGACGTAATCGGTGAAGGGCACTGGCAGGCCGCTGATCGCGGCGATGTCGGCGGTGAGGTTGGTTTGCGCCGTGCCGGTGACGTTCAGCAGGCCGCCAATTCCGGTCATATCGATGTCATAGGTGCCAGAGAGGGTCAGTTCGGTGACCGAACCGGGGGTTCCGGCGCCGACGGTTATGGTGGTTGTGCTCATGGGCCGGCCCTGTTCATGGCGGTATATCAGGATAATTTCACTCTAGGTTGTATATTGCTGCCATCCATGGTTGTGTCAATTAAATTATCGATTGGGCGATGCCGATCCGGTCAGCAAGGGTTGCGGTTGATGCGAAATATCGAAAAACTTGGATAATCGGCTGAAAAATTTTGTATTGCCGCAATTCGGCCCTATAAGTACATGATGGAATCGCCGAGGAGGCTGACATGAGACGACTGGGTATGACGAAGTACTGGCGCCCGGCCTGCCTTCTGCTGGCGACCGGGGTTCTGCTTGCCGGATGCGGCAACGAGGCGGGGAACCGCATGAGCGGCGGTACCGCCGGCGGGGCGGCGACCGGCGCGACCTTCGGTCTGATCGGCGGGCCGATCGGGGTAGCGATCGGGGCCGGCATCGGCGCCGGCATCGGGGCGCTGACCGCGGCGAACACCACGCCGAAGCAGATCAATCTCGGCAATCCGCCTTGGGCTTCCGGCGGCGGCGCGGCGGCAGGCACGCCGGCAAGCGCCTCGACCGGCGGAGCGCCGGACAATCAGTACCAGTCGCAGCAACCTCAGACGGGTCAGCCACAGTCAGTGACGCCATCGGGCGAATCGGGGGGCGGGGCGGGCTATTCGGCGGGAAGCGTCCAGTCCCAGCCGCTGAACGCGCCGGGATCGTAACTCCGCCTCCTATGCCCGTGCGCCGGTGACGTAGTCGCGCAGGCTGTTGACCTGCTGTTCCTGCTCGTCGATCAGGCTCTTCACCACGTCGCCGATGCTGACCACCCCGACCAGCTTGCCGCCTTCGACGATCGGCAGATGGCGGAACCGGCCCTCGGTCATCAGTGTTTCCGCCTCGAATACCGTGGTCGCGAGCGTCGCGGTGGTGGGCGCGCTGGTCATCAACTGACGTGCCGCCATGTCGAGCGTGGCAATACCGTTGGCGGCGAGGCTGCGCACCACGTCGCGCTCGGACAGGATGCCGAGCAGGTCGTTCGCCTCGGACTGGATGACGACGGCACCGATTCGCTTTTCCGCCAGCACGGTCACGACCTCGCGAATTCTGGCGTCCGGCGAGATGGAAATGAGTGCCGAAGTCTTGCGTTTCAGAAGGGCAGCCATGGTTGTCATCGTGATTCCCCCCAAGGACAGTACGGACGAAGCCTGATGCCATGAAATTATGGTTCCGGCGGGCGGAAAATCAACGAAATTACGTCATCGGGACGAGATTCGGCATTTTCGTCTTGTCGATGATGCCGGCCCATTGTGCCTGTGCGGCGATGATCGAGAGGTCTTCGGCTTCAAGTTGCGCGGTCGTTTCCAGCAGGGTGGATTCGGCGGCAGTGGCGGCCTGTAGTGCGGCAGGCGCGTTCCGGTCGATCAGGAAGCGGGCCATGAAAAAGGCCGCGAAGGCATCTCCGGCGCCGGAAAAATGCTGCCCGAGGCACGGCGCCGAGACGGCGTACCGGGTCTGGCCGTCGCG
>DASVGZ010000504.1:0-6458 GCA_036379275.1 Acidiphilium sp.
CAACCTGCATTTCTCCGCGACCCGGCGTGACCCGGGTATTGAGGATCCGCATCTGACCCCGGAGGGCCGCGCCCAGGCCGAGGCGGCGGCGCGGGTGCTCGCCGGCACGAAGCTGACCCGGCTGATCGTTTCGCCCTATACGCGGGCGTTGCAGACGGCGGCCCCGTTCATCGCCAGTCGCGACCTCACCGTCGAGATCGAACTGCTGATCCGCGAGCGCTATGCCTTCGTTTGCGATATCGGCAGCAGTCCGGCCGTTCTGGCGACCTCGTTCCCCGATCACGATTTCGCCCATCTGCCCGACCGCTGGTGGCCGGATGGCCACGAGGGGGAAGCCTCGGTGCTCGACCGCGCCGCCCGGTTCCGTACGGCGATGGCGGCAAGGCCGGACTGGCGCGAGACGATCGTGGTGAGCCACTGGGCGTTCATCATGGCCCTGACCGGCGAATCGCTGAAGAACGGACAATGGATCCGCTACGACCCCACCGGCACTCCGCCCGGCGCGGTGCGCTGGGTTCCGTGACCCTGCTGTGCCGCAGGCGGCGGTGCAATCGGGCTGTTACAATCGGCCGCTATGACGGCGTGCGATGACGTGGCGGCCCCGACCAGAAATCCCTGAAAGACCAAAAAACCGGATGGCCCGGCTTGGGTTGGCTCGATTCGGGTTGGCAGCGCCGTTCGCCTGCGCTCTTGCCCTTGCCGACTGTGCGGTGGGGCCGGCCTTCCACGCGCCGAAACTCGCGGTGCCGACCCGCTTCGTCGCGTCCGGTTCGGCCCAGCCCGGTTCTGTCCAACCTGCCTGGCCGAAACCCGGCTGGTGGGAGAATTTCGGCTCGGATGAACTGGACCGGCTGATCGCCGAGGCGAAGACCCGCAATTTCTCGGTGCGCGAGGCGATTGCCCAGCTTGAGGCGGCGAATGCCCAGGTCGAGATTTCCGGCGCGCCGCTGCTGCCAGGCCTGAGCGCGACCGGCAGCGGCAATTTCCAGCAGGAGAGCGCGGGTGCGGCCGGAGCTTCCGCCCTGTCGGACAGGACCGTCGATACGAGGCATTTCACCGCGGCGTTCCAGGCCAGCTATCAGCTCGATTTCTGGGGCAAGAACTACGATGCGCTGCGCGCCGCCGAGGCGAATGCCGCAGCCGCGCGGTTCAATTCCGCGACGGTTGCCCTGACCGCCGAAGCCTCGGTCGCCACCACCTATTTCCAGGTTCTCGCCTATCAGGACCAGCTTGCGATCGCGGAGCGCAATCTCGCCGCCGCCGAGGGGTTGCTCGACCAGCTCCAGGCCGAATTCGCGGCCGGCGTGGTCGATGCGCCGACGGTCGCACAGCAGGCGGCGCTGGTCGCCGCCGAGCGGGCGAACATTCCCAACCTGACCTCGGAGATGCGCCAGCAGGCGATCGGGCTCGGCATTCTCACCGGCCAGGCGCCGGAGTTCCTGCGTGTCCGGGGCGGGTCGCTCTCCACCATAACGGTGCCGCCGGTCCGTCCTGGCCTGCCGTCCCAACTTCTCACCCGCCGGCCCGACATCGCCGGGGCCGAGGCGACGCTGATCGGCGCCAACGCCAATGTGCGCGGCGCGATCGCGGCATTTTTCCCGTCGATTTCGCTGACCGGTTCGGTTGGCTGGCAGAGCGCCGCGCTGGATGCGCTGTTCGCTCCCGGTTCGGTACTGCTCTCGGCGGCGGCCTCGCTCACTCAGCCGCTGTTCGAGGGCGGCGCGCTCACCGGTCAGTTGAAGGTCAATCGCGCGACCTATCGCGAGGACGTGGCGAAATACGAACAGGCGGTGGTGCAGGCGTTCAGCGATGTCGAGACGGCGATGACCGCGCTGCATTTCGCGACCGATCAGGAGAAGTTGCAGGCCGTCGCGGTCGAGCGGGCGCAGGCGGCGCTGGATGGCGCGAAGGCACAGCTCAAGGCCGGGGTGGTCGATATCGGCACCGTGCTGAACGCCGAGCAGACCCTGCTCTCGGATGAAAACACGCTGGAGCAGGCGCGGCTGACCCGGCTGGATGCGGCGGTCGATCTCTACAAGGCGATGGGTGGCGGCTGGGTGCTGCCCGAAAATGAGGCGAAATAGGCGATGACGGAACAGCCGAAGCCGAAAAAACGCGGGCGGGTCATCGCGCTCGTGATCGTGATCGTTCTGATCGCGATCGTTCTGGTCCGGCTGTTCAACGGCCCCGGAAAGCGGAAATTCGCGAAATCCCAGCCGATTCCAGTCGCCGTTACCAAGGTCGCGGTGCAGGGCGTGCCGGTCTATCTCGACGCGCTCGGCACCGTGGTTCCCTATCATACCGTTACCGTGCAGCCGATGATCACCGGCCCGCTCACAAAAATCCTGTTCAGAGAGGGGCAGGTCGTCGAGCAGGGGCAGTTGATCGCCGAAATCAACCCCGCGCCCTATCAGGCCGCGCTCGATCAGGCGAAAGCCAAACTCGCCCAGGATCAGGCGAGCCTTGCCAACGCGGAATTGCAGGCGCGGCAATATGCCTCGCTGGTCGCGCGGAACTACACCTCGAAACAGCAGGCGGCGACCGCCGAGGCGACGGCGGCCGAGGACCGCGCGCTGGTGAAGCAGGATCAGGCGACGATCGAAACCGACAGGATCAATCTCGGCTATACTGAAATCCGTGCGCCGATTTCCGGCCGGACCGGGATTCTCAACGTGAATGCCGGCAATATCGTTACACCCAGCACGACGGGCGGCATCGTGGTGATCAACACGATGAAGCCGGTTTCGGTCCAGTTCAGCCTGCCGCAACAGGATCTGCCGCAGATTCGCGCCGCGATGGGGGCGGGTCCGGTGCCGTTGGTCGCCACCGCCGAAGGTAACCCCGAAACCGCGCCGGTGCTCGATCATGGCACGCTCGCGGTGCTCGACAATGCGGTGAACGCGGATACCGGAACCCTCACCTTGAAAGGTACATTCCCCAATCCGAAGCTGGAACTCTGGCCGGGTGCCTATGTCAATGTGCGGACCCTTGTGCGCACCATCGGCGATGCGGTGACGGTGCCGCCGGTCGCCGTGCAGCAGGGACCGAACGGCAGCTACGTGTTCCTGATCAAGCCCGGAACAAAGGCCGGCGATGCGCCGACCGCGATGATCCAGCCGATAACGATCGGTTATGAAAATCAGTCGATCGTGGTGGTCGCGAAAGGGCTTGCCGCCGGCGATGAGGTGGTGACCGAGGGCAATTCGCAGCTCAAGACCGGTTCTTCGGTGACCATCGTGCCGCCGCCGAAAGCGAGCGCGCCGTGAACGTCTCGGCCCCGTTCATCGCGCGGCCGGTCGCAACCTCGCTGCTTGCGATCGCGATTCTCCTGCTCGGCATTCTCGGCTATCGGGCGCTGCCGATTTCCTCGCTGCCCGAAGTCGATTTCCCGACCATCCAGGTCGTCACCCAGCTTCCCGGAGCCTCGCCGGATACCGTCTCGAAGCTGATCACCGCGCCGCTCGAGCGCCAGTTCGGCGAGATCTCCGGTCTCGCCGCGATGAGTTCGATTTCCAGCCAGGGCACCAGCGCGATCACGCTGCGGTTTCAGCTCAGCGTTCCGCTCGCCACCGCCTCGCAGGACGTGCAGGCCGCGATCAACGCGGCTTCGGGAACATTGCCGCCCAACCTGCAATACCCGCCGACCTATACCAAGGTGAACCCGGCCGACGCGCCGATCATGAGTCTCGCCCTGACCTCGAAAACCGCGCCGCTCTACGCCATCGCCAATGCGGCACAGACGCAGATCGTGCCGAAACTGTCCGAAATCGGCGGCGTCGGGCGGGTGACCGTCGAAGGCGGAATGCGCAAGGCGATCAGGATCAACGTCAACCCCGCGCGGCTCGCCGCCTACGGCATTTCGCTCGAGGACGTGCGCAACGCGATCGCGAACGCGAACCAGTCCGGCGCGAAGGGGGCGTTCAACGGGCTCAATCAGTCCTATACGCTTGGCGCGAACGACCAGATCACCTCGGCGGCTGAATACAACAATGTCATCGTCGCCTATCAGAACAAGGCGCCGGTGCGTCTCTCGGCGGTGGGAACAGTGACCGCCGGGCTCGAAAACAACCAGGTTCTGGCAAGCTATAACGGAACGCCTGCCGTTGTGCTCGACATCCAGCGCGAGCCGGGAGCGAACATCGTCGGCACCGTGCAGCGGGTTCAGGACACGCTGAAATCGTTGCAGGCGGCCCTGCCGCCGGGAATCGCGCTGACGGTCGCCGGCAACCGCACCGGCACGATCAAGGCCTCGGTGCGCGATGTGCAGATCACCCTGATCGTCGCGGCGCTTCTGGTCATTCTGGTGATCTTCCTGTTCCTGCCCAATCCGCGCGCGGTTCTGATTCCGGCGGTGGCACTGCCGCTGTCGATCGTCGCGACCTTCGCGGTGATGAACGAACTCGGCTATCAGCTCGACAATCTTTCGCTGATGGCGCTTACGGTCGCATCCGGATTCGTGGTCGACGATGCCATCGTGATGATCGAGAACATCGTCCGGTTCATCGAGAACGGCGAATCGCCCCTGCGCGCGGCCTATCTCGGTGCCGAACAGATCGGCTTCACCATCGTTTCGCTCACCATCTCGCTGGTCGCGGTGTTCATTCCGTTGCTGTTCATGCCAGGGGTGATCGGCAGGCTGTTCTCGGAATTCGCGGTCACACTCGCCATCGCCGTGGTGATTTCGGCGGTGGTTTCGCTGACCTTGACGCCGATGATGAGCGGGCGGCTGCTTCGCCCGATGGAGGCGGAACGGCCGGGGCGGATCGCGCGCGCCGCCGAAGCCTCGCTCATCGCGGTGCGCGGGTATTATCAGGGCGGACTCGACTGGAGTCTTCGTCATCAGCGCCTGATGCTGGCGACATTCGGCGCCACCGTGGCGCTGACCGTCGTTCTGTTCGTCATTGTGCCGAAGGCGCTGCTGCCGCAGGAGGATACCGGCGCGATCGTTGCGGTGACCGAGGGCGCGCAGAGCATCTCGCTCGATGCGATGCAGAAACTTCAGGGTCAGGCGATTGCCGCGATCCGGCGCAACACGGCGGTTGCCGGCGTTACCTCGCTGCTCGGTTCGGGCCTGACCAATCCAACGCCCAATACCGGCCAGTTGACCATCACCCTGAAACCGTTCGGCCAACGCCCCGGCATTACCAGGGTGATCCGCGAATTGCAGGCATCGCTTGCGACGATTCCAGGTCTGCATTTCTACATGCAGCCGGTTCAGGACATCACGCTGTCCTCGCGCGTGTCTCCCACCCAGTATCAATACACACTGACCAGCACGGACCGGGCACAGCTCGATCTCTGGACGGGCAAGATCAGGACGGCGCTCGCACGGCTTCCCGAACTCACCGATCTCGCCAGCGATCAGCAGAACGAAGGGCTGGAAACCTATATCGATGTCGATCGCGCTGCCGCATCGCGACTCGGCATCAGCATGGCGACGATCGAGAACACGCTGTTCGACGCGTTCGGTCAGCGGCAGGTCTCCACCATCTATGCCCAGAACGCGCAGTACCGCGTGGTGCTCGGCGTCGATCCCGACTATGCGGCCTCATCGGCGGCGCTCGCGCATATTTTCCTCCCCGCGGGCAGTCTTTCGGCCAGTACCAGCACAGGCGCTCTCGGACCCGGCGGCTCGGTGAGCGGCAACAGCACGGCAACCGCGGGTGCAGCGGGCAGTGTGAGCACGAGCGGTCCGCCGGCGCAGGTGCCATTGCTCGAGGTCGCGAAAATCGAGCGAAAATACGGACCTCTCGCAATCACCCGGGAAGATCAGTTCCCCTCGGCCACACTCAGTTTCAATCTCGCGAACGGCGTTTCGCTTGGCGCGGCCGAAGCGGCGATCCAGCGGACCGAGCAGACCCTTGGCGTGCCGAATTCCATCACCGGCGTGTTTTCCGGCGCGGCGGCGGAATTCCAGTCCTCGCTCGCCGAGGAACCATGGCTGATCCTTGCCGCTCTCGTGGTGATCTACATCGTGCTCGGCGTTCTCTATGAAAGCACGATCCATCCGGTCACGATCCTGTCCACCCTGCCGTCCGCGGGAGTCGGCGCGCTGCTCGCCCTGATGCTCACCGGCACGGAGTTCACCCTGGTCGCTCTGGTCGGCATCGTCCTGCTCATGGGGATCGTGAAAAAGAACGGCATCATCATGGTCGATTTCGCGATCGAGGCGGAGCGAACGCGCGGGCTGACGCCGGAGGCGGCGATCACCGAAGCGGCGATCCTGCGCTTCCGCCCGATCATGATGACGACGATGGCGGCCCTGTTCGGCGCGATTCCCCTTGTGCTCGAAGGCGGCGCCGGAGCGGAACTGCGCGCGCCGCTCGGAATCACCATCATCGGCGGTCTGCTGATCAGCCAGTTGCTGACCCTGTTCACCACCCCGGTGATTTACGTCGCGATGGACAGGTTGCGCCCCGGTGCGCGCCGCCTGGGCCAGGCGGCCCCGGCGGAATAGC
>DASVGZ010000505.1:0-2797 GCA_036379275.1 Acidiphilium sp.
TGCCGAGCGTGCCGGCAAGCGCGGTGGGGCCGAAGGCCAGCCCCATGCCCGGCCCGATGAAGCCGATCGCGATGGTGAAAAACTGGAAATTACCCAGAAACCAGAACGGGCCCTGATTGATCACCTTGCCGTGGCGCTCGGTATCGGGGACATAATCGATCGACCTTCGTTCGATCCGGGTTCGCGGTTTGTTACTGGCAGTGTCGATGGTTTCGGTTTGCATTCGGACGTTTTCCTTAATTTCGTGTGATAGCTCGCGGGTTTTCCCGTCGATGACTATTGGTCGGGTCGACTGCGTGTCAGGTGTCGTTGCATGGCGACAGATGTTCGTGAATCGCGAGCCATCGTTTATCGTCCTGACGTTGGAAGACGATGGTTTCACGCTCCGTCGTTGTCTGTTCGACGCCGCCGGTGGTCAGTCGCGTCTCGACCCGGTGGGTGAAAATGGCGACATCGCCATGAACGCGGATGTGCGGCTCGAAGGACCGGCAATCGAGAATGCGGAACCCATCGGCCTCCCAGTCGCGCCACAGGGCACGATAGGCTTCGCGTGAATCCAGCGGTTGCGGAGTGGTGTGGAAGATGAATGTGGCCTCCGGCGCAAAAGCGGCGAAATAGTTTTCGGTGTCATGCGCGGCGAAGTGCGCGACCAGTTCGTGCGCGGCTTGCAGAACTTCCGTTTGTGCCTGCGCCTGCATCAGCGCCGCTCCACGCCGGGCAGGACGCAGAGCATCTCGTAGGCCAGATTGGCGCCGGTCAGCGCCGTGGTGCCCAGCGGGTCGTAGGGTGGCGAGACCTCGACCAGATCGGCGCCGACGAGATCGAGCCCCGAAAGGCCGCGAATGATCTCCAGCCCCTGCGGCACGGTCAGGCCGCCGATCTCCGGCGTTCCGGTGCCCGGTGCGAAGGCGGGATCGAGACTGTCGATGTCGTAACTGAGATAGACCGGCCCGCCACCGACGCGCGCGCGGATATCCGCCATCAGCGGCGCCAGCGAGCGGTGCCAGCACTCCTCGGCCTGGATCACCCGGAACCCCTGATCCCGGCACCAGTCGAAATCCCCGGCCGAATAGCCGGTGCCGCGCAGGCCGATCTGAACCACCCGTGAACAGTCGAGCAAGCCCTCTTCCACGGCCCGGCGGAACGGGGTGCCGTGGCAGATTTTCTCGCCGAACATGGTGTCGTTCACATCGGCATGGGCATCGACATGGACGAGCCCGACCGGCCCGTATTTCCGGTGCATCGCCCGCAGGATCGGCAGGGTGATGGTGTGATCGCCGCCGAGCGTGACCGGCCGGCAGCCGGAGGCGATAATCCCGTCACAAGCACGCTCGATCCGGCCGATCGAATCGAGAAGATTGTAGGGATTGATGGCGATATCGCCGAGATCGGCGACCCGGAGACTGTCGAACGGCGCGGCGCGGGTCGCCATGTTGTAGGGGCGGAGCAGCGAGGATTCGGCCCGGATCTGCCTTGGCCCGAACCGCGTTCCGGTCCGGTTCGAGGTGCCGATATCGAACGGGATGCCGACGAAGCAGGCATCCAGCCCCGAGGAGTCGGCTGCGAGCGGCAGGCGCATCATCGTGGCGATGCCGCCGCTGCGCGGCATCTCGTTGCCGCTCAACGGCTGCGGGTGCGGCGGTAAGGTCATGTCATCTGCCATTTCATCATCTTTCACGATGCCAAACACTGCTTGCCTTGAAACGATATAAGAAAGGCATGGCTCGGAAAATCGACATGATGAAATGTTTACATCGAGATATATCGATGTAATCTGACGGTCCGATGCTGGGCGATCTGTCCGATCTCGATCTGCGCTTTCTGCGGGTGTTTCTGGCGGTCGCCGATGCCGGTGGCGTGTCGTCGGCGCAGTGGACCCTGAATGTCGGCCAGTCGACGATCAGCACCCAGCTTGCGATTCTGGAAACGCGGCTGGGCTATCGGCTGTGCGAACGCGGGCGCGGCGGGTTCCGGCTCACCGCCAAGGGCGAGCGCTTCGCCGAACTGGCACGCGGGCTGCTCGGCACCATCGCCGATTTCAACGCGGAGGCGCGCAATCTCGACAAGAAGCTGGTCGGCTCGCTTCGGATCGGCATGATCGGAAATACACCGCTCAGCCAGAACGCAAGGGTGAGCGAGGCGATCGGCCGGTTCCGCCAGCGCGACGAGGCGGTGAAGCTGATCGTCCGGGTCTGCCCGCCGGGCGAACTGGAAGAAGGATTGCTCAGGGGCGATCTCGACGTGGCGATCGGCTATTTCTGGCACCGCGCGCCGACCTTGCAATTCACGCCGCTCTTTTCCGAGCAGCATCTCGCCTATTGCGGCCGGGGTCATGAACTGTTCGACCGGGCAGGCCATATTTCACCGAACGAGGCGGCGGATCATAGCTGGGCATGGCGCACCTATCCGTTGCCGGAAGCGCAGATGTCGGCCTCGCCCCGCCGGGTAACCGCGATGGCCGACAACATGGAAGCGGTGGCGATGCTGGTTCTCTCGGGGCATCACCTCGGCTTTCTACCCCGGCACTTTTCCAGCCCGATGGTTGCCGACGGATTGCTGGCCGCCCTCAATCCGGCGATCATGCACTACGAGGTAGCGCTGCACGTCGTGAGCCGGCGATCCGACGACAGCGAGATCGCCCGGGCTTTTCTCGACGATCTCGGCGCGGTTCACCGCGATGCGGCCGAGGCGCGATGACCGTGGACCGGAATGACGAGGAGTGAGTGACGATGACCGAAAGAGCGAAGGCGGTGCCGACGGTGCGGATCGACAATGGCCGGGTGATGGCGACCGAATG
>DASVGZ010000506.1:0-2358 GCA_036379275.1 Acidiphilium sp.
CGACGGGCGCGCGGCAAGCAGGCGACGCAGATAGAGCGGACCGCCGGCTTTCGGCCCGGTGCCCGACAGGCCATGGCCGCCGAACGGCTGGACCCCGACGACGGCTCCGATGATGTTGCGATTGACGTAGATGTTGCCGGCCTCGATGCGGTCGGTCGCCTGGGCGATGGTTTCGTCGATCCGGCTGTGGATGCCAAAGGTCAGCGCATAGCCACGCGCATTGACAGCCTCGATCATCCGGTCGCGCTCCGGGCGGCGATAGCGCACCACATGCAGCACCGGACCGAACACCTCCCGCTCCAGAACAGCAGGATCGTCGATTTCGATCACGGTCGGCGCGATGAAATATCCGTCCGCGCAGACGCGCGGCAGGGAAGGCGCGAAGACCGGGCAGCCACGCTCGGTCATGCGGGCGACATGGGCCGAGATGGTCGAGCGCGCCGTCCCGGAAATCACCGGCCCGATATCGGTTTCCAGCCGGTCCGGGTTGCCGATCGAAAGTTCGGCCATCGCCCCCTTGAGCATCGCGAGCAGCGCATCCGCGATATCGTCCTGCACCAGAAGAATGCGCAGTGCCGAGCAACGCTGGCCGGCGGAATCGAAGGCCGACGCAACGATGTCGGGCACCGCCTGTTCGAGCAGGGCGGAGGAATCGACGATCATCGCGTTCTGGCCGCCGGTTTCCGCGATCAGAGGCACCGGCATCCCGCGCGCATCGAGCCGGTCGGCAAGGCCGGCCTGGATCAGCCGCGCAACCTCGGTCGAGCCGGTGAAGATCACGCCACGGACGCGCGGATCGCTCACCAGGGCGGCGCCGACCTCACCGTCGCCGGGCAGAAACTGCACCGCGCCGCGCGGCACGCCGGCCTCATGCAGCAGGCTGATCGCCTCGGCGGCGATCAGCGGCGTCTCTTCCGCCGGTTTCGCGAGCACGACATTGCCGGCGGCCAGCGCCGCGGCAACCTGCCCCATGAAAATCGCGAGCGGAAAATTCCACGGGCTGATCGCCACCACGACGCCGAGCGGGCGGTGGGTGTCGTTGCCGAAACCGGCGCGCAGGGTTGCTGCATCGTAGCGCAGAAAATCCGTCGCCTCGCGTACCTCGCCGATCGCGGCAGGCAGGGTCTTGCCGGCTTCGCGCACGATCAGGCCGACCAGATTCGGCAGGCGGGCTTCGAGCAGATCGGCGGCGCGTTCGAGAGCGGCGGCGCGGTCCTCGGGGTGAGTCGCCTGCCAGATCGGCGCCGCCTCACCCGCCGCGACCAGAGCCGCCTCGATCGCGGCGGCATCGGCATCGATTGCGGTGCCGACATCATCCTGAAGCAGAGCAGGATTTCGCACGACCCGCCCTTCCGCTTCGGCCGATGCGGTATCGGCCTCGACGACTGCCGTATCGGCAACGGCACGCCTTGTCTGCTCGATGCCAGCGAGCAGGGCGGACGCGAGCGAGGCGAGCCTCTGTTCGTTGGAAAGGTCGAATCCGGCCGAATTGCGCCGCGCCGCCCCGAAGATCGAAACCGGTTCGGCGATTTTCGGATGCGACGCGCCGACCGGAGCGATCTTGCGGGCCTCGTCGACCGGATCGGCGAGAAGATCGTCGGTGGAAACGCGATGATCGGCCAGTTTGTTGACGAACGAGGTGTTGGCGCCGTTTTCGAGAAGCCGCCGGACCAGATAGGCCAGCAGAGTCTCGTGGGTGCCGACCGGCGCATAGATCCGGCACGGGCGATTGAGATGACCCGCACCGACGACCTGTTCATACAGAGGCTCACCCATTCCATGCAGGCACTGGAACTCGTATTGCCCGGCGTAGAAATTCGTTCCCGCCACGGCATGGATCGCGGCCAGGGTCTGCGCGTTATGCGTGGCGAACTGCGGGAAGATTTCGGCGGGCGAGGCGAGCATCTTGCGTGCGCAGGCAAGATAGGACACGTCGGTGTGAACCTTGCGCGTGAACACCGGAAACCCTTCGAGTCCGTCGATCTGGGCGCGCTTGATCTCCGAATCCCAATAGGCGCCCTTGACCAGCCGGACCATCAGGCGATGCTGGCTGCGCCGTGCGAGATCGATGAGGAAATCGATCACGAAGGACGCGCGCTTCTGATAGGCCTGGACAACGAAGCCAATCCCGTTCCAGCCTGCGAGCGCCGGGTCGAAACACAGCCCTTCCAGCAGATCGAGCGAAAGCTCCAGCCGGTCGGCTTCCTCGGCGTCGATATTGATGCCGATATCGTAGCTGCGCGCGAGCAGGGCGAGCGCCGTGAGGCGGGGTGCGAGTTCCGTCATCACCCGGGCGCGCTGGGCGCGCGCATAGCGCGGATGAAGGGCGGAAAGCTTGATGGAAATGCCGGGACCTTC
>DASVGZ010000507.1:0-2293 GCA_036379275.1 Acidiphilium sp.
ATGTGGTCGGACAGGTCGAACGCGAACGTCCGCCCGCCGTTGTTCACCGCCAGGTTGTGGGTGTAGTCGGCGAACAGCACGAGTGCGGCAAGCGCCGCCGAACCGATCGCGTAACCCTTGGTCACCGCCTTGGTGGTGTTGCCGACCGCATCCAGCGGATCGGTGACGCCGCGCACATCGTCCGGCAGCCCGGCCATTTCGGCGATGCCGCCGGCGTTGTCGGTGATCGGGCCGTAGGCATCCAGCGCCACGATCATGCCGGTCATCGACAGCATCGCGGTGACCGCAATGGCGATGCCGTACAAGCCGCCGAAGTAATACGCGAACCAGATCGACGCGCAGATCGCCAGCACCGGCCACGCGGTCGCCTTCATCGACACGCCGAGGCCGGCGATGATGTTGGTACCGTGCCCGGTGGTCGAAGCCTTGGCGATGTGCTGCACCGGTTTGTGGTCGGTGCCGGTGTAGTGCTCGGTGATCCACACGATCAGGCCGGTCAGAATCAACCCGATCAGCGCGCAATAGAACAGGCTGTTGCTGGAAATGACCACGCCCGCGCCGTCATCCAGCCCGGTCGGGAACAGCGAACGGGTGATGAACCAGAACGCGATCGCCGCCAGCACCGCTGAAACGAACACGCCGCGGTACAGCGCGCCCATGATCGAGCCGCCTTGCTTGACCTTCACCACGAAGGTGCCGATCACCGAGGCGATGATCGACGCTGCGCCAAGAATCAGCGGATACAGCACCGCATCGGGGTTCGCGGCGAACGCAAGTCCGCCGAGCAGCATGGTCGCGACCACGGTGACCGCGTAGGTTTCGAACAGGTCGGCCGCCATGCCCGCGCAGTCGCCGACGTTGTCGCCGACGTTGTCGGCGATCACCGCGGGGTTGCGCGGATCGTCTTCCGGGATGCCGGCTTCGACCTTGCCCACGAGGTCGGCGCCGACGTCGGCGCCCTTGGTGAAGATGCCGCCGCCCAAACGCGCGAAAATCGAAATCAGCGACGAGCCAAAGGCCAGGCCCACCAGCGCGTGCAGGCCGGCTTCGCCGGTGTGCCCGGTGCTTTGCAGGATCATCCAGTAACCGGTGACGCCAAGCAGCGCCAGACCGACTACCAGCATGCCGGTGATCGCGCCGCCGCGGAATGCCACGTTCATGGCGGCGCTGATGCCGTTGCGCGCGGCTTCGGCGGTACGCACGTTGGCGCGGACCGAAACATTCATGCCGATGTAACCGGCCGCGCCGGAAAGGATCGCGCCGATCGCGAAACCGATGGCGGTGGGCCAACCGAGGCCCGGCACGAATCCGATGATGATGAACAACACGATCCCGGCGATCGCGATGAAGGTGTATTGACGGTTGAGGTAAGCCTTGGCGCCCACCTGCACCGCTTGCGCGATTTCGCGCATGCGATCGTTGCCGGCCGGTTGTTTCATGATCCAGCTGGCCGAGATGACGCCGTAAAGAATCGCCACGATCGCACAGGCAAGCGCGATCCACACTCCATACTGTTGCAGCATCGGACAACCCCTTTCGGTGCAAACCCCAACGGGCATTCTCGCCAGTATAGCGTCATGGCGGCTTTCAGCCAGCGTGCGGATTTGCCGAACGCGGAAGGGTTTTGCAGGCGCGTCGGAAGCGTGGCGGCGGAGTATGCTCCACCGCGGTTGGCGCCTCGATTTCCAGTCGGCAAGGGCGCCCGGATACGGAGATGCGGCGATGTCGGGCTTCCATGGTGCCTTCCTCGAATCGCGCGTCGCTCCGCTGGTGCTGGGCGCGGCACTGGCCTTGTTCGCGTGTGGCGCCTTCGCCCAACAGTCTTCCGCGCCCTACGGCCCCCAGGACGTCGCGGCGTTCCTCGGCACTTGGTGCGCGCAGGGCGATCCGTCGAAGCAGGCCTCGATCGCCACCGGCAACACGGGTGTTTTCCTGACGCTGACCAACGAAGCCGGGAGCACGTCATACGGACATCTGCAGGCGCCGGGACAGATCATCGCGCCCGAGTGGCAATTCGTGGTCGGACGATTGAGCCCGGACGGCAGCCAGATCAGCTGGTCGAACGGCACGATGTGGGCGCGTTGCCCCAGTGGCGGAGCCTGGCCCGGTTGGCCGGGATATGCCCCGCAACTCGCGGGTACCTGGTTTGCCAACGGCGATCGGACGCGGCGGTGCTCCATCAGCCAACAGCAAGGGTCACTCAACCTGCAGAACGAGGTTGGGCAGACGGCCAACGGTTCGTTCGTCCGCCGACGCGACATAACCACCAACTGGAACGGCAACGTCATCAACG
>DASVGZ010000508.1:0-4086 GCA_036379275.1 Acidiphilium sp.
GATTGATCGGCGGGCGTGCAGGCGGCGCGGCCATTCGCATCCGTGACGGCTTCCGCGAGCGGTTTGCCTGGCTCCGCTGCCGTGTAAAGGCGAATGCGCACGCCGGCGGCAGGGCGGCCATTCGCCGTGTCGAGAATATGAGTGGTCAGGCGCGTCATGGTCGTCTCCGATCCCCGGTCAGGGTCAAATGATGAAGCGATATGCGATGAGGATGATAACCGAAATGAGCGGTATAGCGTCTGGCTTATGATGCGCCGCAGGTCGAGGCGGACGGGCAGCCGGCGCAGGAGTGTTCCGCCTCGGCAAGCGTTCCGGCGTGTCGGGCCGGAACGGGATTGCCGGCCAGTACCAGAAGCTGCGCCGCGACCGCGACCGCCAGCACTTCCGGCTGTTTGCCCGGGATGCCGGGGATGCCGATCGGGCAGATCAGTCGGTCGATCCGTTCCGCCGAAACTCCGTGCCTGCGGCAGCGAAGCTCGAATTTCGCGCGCTTGGTGGCGGAGCCGATCAGGCCGACACAGGGAAGATCGGCACGGCGGAGTGCGGCCTCGCAGATCGCGAAGTCAAGCGGATGGCTGTGGGTCATTACCAGAATCATGCAGCCGGAGGGCGCGGCCTCGATCATGGCTTCGGGATCGTCGATCCGATGCCGGTTCACAGTCGCGGCTATCCGCTCGGGCACTGTCGGCGGAAACGCGTCGGTGCGAAGATCGACCCAGTCGATGACGCAGGGAACGTCGCGCAGCGCGCGTAACAGCGCACGGCCGACATGGCCGGCTCCGTGCAGTTGCAGATGGAACAGCGGCGGCGGCGGCGGCAGGTGCAGGGCGAACCATGGCGTGTAGGCGAGGGTGACGACCCCGCCGCAGCACTGGCTGAGTTGCGGCCCGAGCGCACGGGTCTCCACATCGTCGGCGACCGGGGCCATGCCGGAAACCCAGTCGGCCAGCATATCGCGTGCGCGGGCGATTGCAGTATGTTCGAGCTGACCGCCGCCGATAGTGCCCTCGAACCCGTCCGGTCTGACCAACATCCGCGCGCCGATCTCACGTGGTGAGGAGCCACGCACCGCGCGCACCTCGACGCAGACACCGCAGGGAAGCCCGGAGCGCGGAAGCCCGGGGGCCATCACACGGCGCCTCTCACCGCGTCGATCGCATCCAGAATTGCCTCGGGCGTTGCCGGCGCGCGCAGGGGCGGATCGGCATCCGGGCCGCCGCAGGCCGCGATCGCGTCGCGGAGCGCGAGCAGAACCGAGAAGGCGAGCAGCATCGGCGGTTCGCCGACCGCCTTCGAGCGATGGATGGTCGGTTCGGCGTTGGGATTGTCGAACAGCCGGACATTGAACGCATCCGGGCAATCGTTCGCGGTCGGAATCTTGTAGGTGCTGGGCGCGTGGGTCATCAGCAGCCCGGATTTCGGGTGCCAGACCAGCTCCTCCATGGTCAGCCAGCCCATGGCCTGGATGAAACCGCCCTCGACCTGGCCGATATCGATCGCCGGGTTCAGCGATCGCCCGGCATCGTGGAGAATGTCTGTGCGCAGAAGCGAGAACTCGCCGGTCAGGGTATCGACCAGAACCTCGCTGACCGCCGCGCCATAGGCGAAGTAATAGAAGGGCCGTCCGCGCAGGGCTTTCGGATCCCAGTGAACCTTCGGCGTCGCGTAGAAACCGTCGCTCCAGAGCTGAACCCGCGCCTCATAGGCCTGCCGGGCCAGGGTGACGAATGGCAGAACGGTTTCACCGATCCGCACCTCATCGTTGACGAACCGGACATCTTCGGCCCTGCCACCATGGCGTGAGGCCACGAAATCGGCGAGGCGCGCGCGGATGATTCCCGCCGCGTCGGCCGCCGCCATGCCGTTGAGATCGGCGCCGGTGGAGGCGGCGGTCGCCGAGGTGTTGGCGACTTTCGACGTGTCGGTGGCGGTGCAGCGAACGGATTCGAAACCGACGCCGAGTGCATCGGCAACCACCTGGGCAACCTTGGTGTTCAGCCCCTGGCCCATCTCGGTGCCGCCATGGTTCACCAGAATGCTGCCATCGGCATAGACATGAACCAGCGCACCGGCCTGGTTGAGATGCGGCACGTTGAACGAGATACCGAATTTCACCGGCGCCAGTGCAAGACCTTTCTTGAGGATTTCGTTGCCCCGGTTGTATCGGGCGATCGCATCCCGTCGCGCCCGGTAGTCGCTGCTGGCGACGAGTTCGTCGACCAGCCGGTGGATCACATTGTCCTCGACGGTCTGGCCGTACGGCGTCACGTTGCGTTCGCCGACGCCGTAGAAATTGGCACGCTGGATATCGAGTGAATCGCGGCCGAGCGAGCGGGCGATGCGATCGATGATGATTTCGGTCAACAGTGCGCCTTGCGGGCCGCCGAAGCCGCGGAACGCGGTGTTGCTCTGGGTGTTGGTGCGAGCATTGTAGCCGTGAATCGCGACTTCGGGCAGGAAATACGCGTTGTCGAGATGGCAGAGCGCACGGGTCATCACCGCGCCGGACAGATCGGCGGAATGGCCGGCATTGGCGATCATATCGGTCTCGATCGCGAGGATGCGGCCCTCGTCGTCGTAGCCGACATCGTAATCGTATTCGAAGCCGTGGCGCCTTCCGGTGATCAGGAAATCGTCGTCCCGATCAATGCGCAGCTTCACCGGGCGCTGGAGCTTGTGCGCGGCGAGGGCGGCGCAGCAGACGAACAGCGCCGATTGCGATTCCTTGCCGCCGAAGCCGCCACCCATGCGCCGGCATTCCACCACGACCTGATGGCTGCGCCAGCCAAGCATATGGGCGACGACGTGCTGCATCTCGCTCGGGTGCTGGGTCGAGCAGAGCACACGCATCCCGTCGTTTTCCGTGGGCAGCGCGTAGGCGACCTGGCCTTCGAGATAGAACTGCTCCTGACCGCCCAGACTGAATTGCCCGTGCAGACGGTGCGGTGCGGTGTTCAGTGTGCGGGCGAGCGCGCCTTCGGCGGATTCGCGAACGAGATGGGCCGGTGGAAGCACATACTCACCGCGCGCATGGGCCTCGCGCTGGGTCAGGATCGGGGTTGCGGCTTCGATGCTCAGGCAATTCTTGATTTTGGCAGCGGCGCGGCGGGCGAGATCGCGGTCGGTCGCGACGATCAGGACGACCGGCTGGCCGAGATAGCGCAGCGTGCCTTCGGCGAGGATCGGGTCGTCATGAAGCACCGGACCGCAATCGTTCTCGTGCGGAATGTCGGCGGCGGTGAGCACAGCGATCACGCCGGGCATCGCCAGCAGCCTGTCCCGGTCGATGCCGAGCAGCCGTCCGGCCGCGACTGGCGACAGGCCAAGCGCCGCGTGCAGGGTGCCGGCGGCTTCCGGCAGGTCATCGGTATAGGCAGCACTACCGGCGACGTGCAGATGCGCCGATTCGTGCGGCGGGCTGACACCGACGCGCGCCCCCGCGTTCAGCGCGGCGGTTTCGGAATCGGCCCAGGAGGCGGGGATGTTGCCGGCGAAACCTGGCTTCAGGGAAACGTCCTTGTTCATGCCACGGCCTCCTGATGCGCGCTTCGCCACGTGCGGGTTTCGGTCTGCAACAGTGGCGACGCCGGGCGGTTTTCCATCCAGAATCGCCAGAGCAGGTTGCGTGCGACACGCACCCGGTAATCCTTCGAGGCGCGCAGGTCGGTGAGCGGTGCGAAATCCTCGGCGAGCGCATCCATCGCCGCGCGGATCGCGGTCTCGGACCAGATTTCGCCAAGCAGGGCGGCCTCGGCCGCGCGGGCGCGCCGGACAGTGGCCGCCATCCCCCCGAAGGCGAGGCGGACCGAAGCGACCAGGCCATCCTTGAGAGTCAGCGCGATACCGCAACTGAGAGCGGAAATATCACAGTCGCTTCGCTTGGAGATTTTGTAGGCGCGCAGGCTCGTTTCCGGCGCGGGCAGGAGCACCTCGATGACGCGGAGGAACTCTCCGGGTTCCAGAGCGTTCTTCATGTAGTCGAGATAGAATTCGTCGAGGGCGAGGCGGCGGATGCGTTCGTCCTGTTGCAGGATTAGAGTCGCATCCAGCGCCATCAGCACCGGTGCGGAATCGCCGATCGGCGAG
>DASVGZ010000509.1:0-4870 GCA_036379275.1 Acidiphilium sp.
TTCCGCCGCACAACGCGGGCGAGCTCTGCACCGCCGCGATCCGCCTGATCCACGATCCCGAAACCCCGACGGCCGCCCTGCTGAACATCGTTCGCGGCCCGGATTTCCCGACCGGCGGCGAGGTGGTGGAGGATCGCGACACCCTCATCGCCGCCTACGAGACCGGGCGCGGCTCGCTGCGCGTCCGCGCGCGCTGGACCAAATCCGATCTCAAGGGCGGGATGTGGCAGATCGTCGTCACCGACATCCCCTACCAGGTGCAGAAATCGCGCCTGATCGAGCAGGTCGCCGAACTCCTCACCGAACGCAAGCTTCCCCTTCTCGCCGACATCCGCGACGAGAGCACCGAGCATGTCCGCATCGTGCTTGAGCCGAAATCGCGCAACGTCGATCCCGACATGCTGATGGCGAGCCTGTTCCGCGCAACCGCCCTCGAACAGCGCTTCTCGATGAACATGAACGTGCTGGACGCCGACCGCACGCCGAAGGTGATGGGCCTGCGCGACATGCTGCGCGCCTGGCTCGATCACCGCCACACCGTGCTGGAGCGGCGCTCGAACCACCGGCTCGCCGCGATCGCCCGGAGGCTCGAAATCCTCGAAGGCTATCTCGCGGTGTTTCTCAATCTCGACGAGGTGATCCGCATCATCCGCACCGAGGACGAGCCGAAACCGGCGCTGATCGCCGCCTTCACCCTCACCGAAACCCAGGCCGAGGCCATCCTCAACATGCGGTTGCGCTCCCTGCGCCGGCTTGAGGAAATGGAAATCCGCAAGGAGCACAAGGCGCTCGCCGCCGAAGGAAAATCGCTCACCGCGATGCTCGCCGATCCCGCGAAACGCTGGGCGCGAATCGAGACCGAGATCGCGGAAACCGGCAAGCGGTTCGGCTCCGGCCCGCTCGGCGCGCGCCGCACCACGATTTCCGGCGCCCCCGCCAGCGTCGCGGTCGCGGTGGAAGCGATCGTCGAACGCGAGTCGATCACCGTCATCCTGTCCGACAAGGGCTGGGTCCGCGCGCAGAAGGGCCATATCGCCGAGGATGCCGATCTCCGCTTCAAGGAAGGCGACCGGCTCAGAACCCTTCTGCACTGCGAGACCACCGACCGGATCGCGGTGTTCGCGACCAATGGCCGGATCTACACCATCCGCGCCGCCGACCTGCCGCGCGGCAGGGGCGACGGCCAGGCGATCCGCCTTCTGGTCGAACTCGGCAACGAGGACGATGTTACCACCCTGTTCATCGCCGATCCCGCCGCGCGCTATCTGGTCGTCAACACCAAAGGCCGGGGCTTCGTCGTCGCCGGCGCGGAACTGTCCGCCGAAAAGCGCACCGGCAAGCAGATCCTCACGGTCAAGCCGGGCGAGGAAGCCGGATTCTGCATTCCCGTCAGCGGCGACCATCTCGCCGTGATCGGCCAGAACCGCAAGCTTCTTGTCTTCCCGCTCGATCAGGTGCCCGAGATGGCGCGCGGCGCCGGCGTCATCCTGCAAAAATACAAGGATGGCGGCCTCGCCGACCTCAAATGCTTCACCCTCGCCGACGGGCTGACCTGGCGCCTCGGCGACAAGACCCGCACGGAGCAGAAACTCGCCGACTGGCTCGGCGCGCGCGGACAGACCGGCCGGTTGCCGCCCAACGGCTTCCCGCGCTCCGGCCGGTTCGGCGATGGCGCGGGCTGAGGCCAGCCTCGCCGGGCTTGCCGACCGCGACCGCGCGGGTCTGCCGCCGATCGCCGGATTCACCCTGAATTTCCGCGCGATCTCGTTTCTCGAAGGCGTGCGCGCGGCGATCGCGGTCGCCGGCACCATGGCGGCGAGTTCCCTGCTCGGCGTGCCCACCCTCGGCATCGCAGCACTCGGCGCACTGCTCGCCTGTTTTTCCGACCCCGGCGGCCCGGTGCGCACGCGCCTGCCGCCGATGCTCATTTTCGGCGTGGCCGGCGCGGTCTGCTTCGCCGGTTTCGGCCTGATCCTCGCGATCAACCCGATCGTCGCGATCCTTCTGGCCGGTGTCACGATTTTCTGGTGCGGCTTCGCGCGCGTCTACGGCCAGGGCGGGCTGCAGGCGGGCAACCTTCTCGCCGTCGCCGTGGTTCTCTCGCTGGATGCGCCGGTGCCGACCGTCCGGGCCGCTCTCGGGCTCGGTCTCGCGTTCTGGGCCGGCTCGGCCGGCGCGGCGCTGCTGACCCTCGCACTCTGGCGCATCCGCCCGTTCGGCCCGGCGCGCACGGCGCTTGCCGATATTGCCGTCGCCCTCGCAACCCTCAGCCGCGAACTCGCCGAAACCGCGACGAATGCGACGACGGGCGATGCGGACAACTCCGCCGAGGCCGGTTTCGACCTTCACGCCCGCAGCTACCGGCGGGCGGTGCGCCAGACGATCGAGCGCGCGCGCGGCATCACGGTCGCAACCCTCAAGCGGCGCGGGGCGGCGAGTGCGCGCGCCAACGCGATCGCGCTGCGGCTCGCCGTGTTCGACCAGATGTTCGGCGTGCTGATCGCGATCGGCGAGGCGCTGGCCGCCGCCCCGGCGCAGGGCAGGGAGGTCGCACCCGCGCTGCGCGACCTCGCCGCCCTGCTCGACACCATCGCGCCGTCGATCGCCGTGGATCGCCCGCTCGACCGGAGCGCGCTTGCGGCGCCGCTCGCAAGCCTCGATGCCGCGGCGCAGGCGCTTCCCGTCGATGCTCCGTTGCGTCGCCTGCTCGATGTCGTGATCGAACGTCTCCAGGTGGTGCTGAACGTCTCGAAGGCGGCGGAGCAGGACGCGATCGCGGCACCGCCGGAGCTAACCCTCAAAACCATGATCCTACGGCCGGTCATCACCAACCTCACCTGGAGTTCGGTGCCGCTGCGCCACGCCGCGCGCACCGCCCTGGTCACCACGCCGGTGCTCGGCTTCGTGTTCTGGCTCGGCAACGAGTTCGGCCACTGGCTCGCGATCACGGTGATCGTCGTGCTCCAGCCCTATTTCGCCGGCACCTGGGTGCGCGCGCTCGAACGGGTCGCCGGCACGGCGGCCGGCGGCGTCATCGCCGCGCTGATCGGCCTTCTCTGCCACACGCAAATGGAACTCGCCGCCGCGATGGTGCCGCTCACCATGCTCGCCTTCGCGATGCGTGGCGTGAACTACAGCGCCTATATCGCGATCCTGACCCCGATGGTCGTGCTTCTGATCGAGCAGATCGCACCGGGCGCGGACGAGTGGCGCATCGCGCTCTCGCGGGTCGGTTTCACCATTGCCGGCGGCCTGCTCGCGGTCGCGGCGAATCTGGCGCTCTGGCCGAGCTTCGAGACCAACCGGCTGGGGTCCGCGCGCAACGACGCGATCGCCGCGCACCGCGCCTGGCTCGCCGGCAGCTTCGCCCATCTGCTCGACCGCGCCCCCTTGCCCGAGGCGGCGCGCCGGCAGGCCGGGCTCGCCAGCAACAATCTCGAAGCCTCGATCTCGCGCGCCCTGATGGAGCCCCACCGCACCCGCGATCCGCTGCTGCGCTCGGCCCTGGTGACCGACGCGGCATTGCGCCGGGTCGCCGGCCGTCTCGCCATGCTCGGCTTCGGCGGCGCGCCGGCCGAGGTTGACCGCCCGCTGTGGCAGACCTGGCGGACCTGGCTGGATGCCGCGTTCGACCTCGCGTGCGGCCCCGTGCCGCCCACCCCCGCGCCGGTCGGCGATGCGGTTGCGCGGGAAAGCTTGACCCGGCTGGCCCGGCAGGCCGAACTTGTCGCCGAATCGATGCAGGATGGGGCCGATCATGTCCGGGAATAAGCCAATGTCGCCGACACCGCCCGCGATCCGCGCGGTCGAGGCCGTTCTGTTCGGCAGCCGCTGGCTTCTGGTTCCGCTCTATTTCGGCATGGTGGTCCTGCTCATCCTTCTTGTGGTGCGCTTCGTGATCGAACTGATCCACGCGGTGCCGCATCTGCCAACGGTCACGGAAACCCAGGTCATCATGGCGGCGCTGTCGCTGATCGACCTGTCGCTCACCGCCAACCTGGTGGTTCTGGTGATTTTCAGCGGCTACGAGAATTTCGTCGAGCGTGTCGAAATCGCGGAAGGCGACCGGCGACCGGCCTGGATGGGCAATATCGACTTCAGCGGACTGAAGCTGAAACTGATGGGCTCGATCACCGCGATCGCCGCGGTCCACGTGCTGCGCGTGTTCCTCGAAGTCCGCACCGAACCGGACCGCGTGGTGCTGTTCGAGGGCGGGCTGATGCTCGCCTTCGTCCTGACCGGCCTGTTAATGGCATTGACCGACCGGATCGCCGGCCACGACTGATCACGGCTCGATCAGGGCGTTCACGAATCGCCTGAACCGCCCGGCATCGGCGTGAAACACCCCTGGCGCGGTCTCGGCCACGCCCTCGGTCAGATAGCCGATCCTCTGGCGGCGCAGCGCCGCGATATGCGACTGATCGGGTGCGGTGAACCGGATCACCCCGACCGTGGCACCTTCCGGCGCGAACAGCGCGTTATGCATCCCCGATCCGGCCTGACCCAGAATCGTGCGCGCCTGCGCGAACAGCCCGACCTGTTCGGAAAAACCCAGGGTCTCCGGATGCACCGCGGAGAACCCGAACTCCCGCGCCGCGATCTCCGCCAGCTCCGCCTCGTTGACCAGCACGCGCTTCGGCGCCGCCGGGTTGGAAAACGTCCCGCGCGCGACGAACAGGCGCGGCGTCGGCACGGAGGACGGCACCGCGACGCGCGCCGCGAATTCGGCGAACAGCACACTGGCCAGCGGATGATATCCGCCCTCCCGGCCGAGCAGCGGCAGCACCGCCGCGCGGTCGAGATCGAGCTGTTCGGTCCTCGAATCGAACCATATCGCCCGTTCGGTATCGACGCCGAGATGATCGGCGAG
>DASVGZ010000510.1:0-2023 GCA_036379275.1 Acidiphilium sp.
ACGCTCAGCGCCTCCATCGGAACGCCGAGTTCGCCGAGAGCAGCGAACGCATCCGCCTTGGCGTCCCACACATCCACGCCGCGCGCCGGCTCGACCCACGAAAGCGGAGTCGCGCCGATCCGCAGCCCGGCGGCGATTGCATCCTGTCCCGTTGGCGTCTGGTCGCGAAACCCCGGCCCGATCTCGAACAGCGCATGATCGGCAAAACCCCGTGCGACATTTCGTGCCGCCGCGAGCGCAAGGGTCGCCAGCGGGGTGGGGCGCATCTGGTCGAGATCGGCGGCGATCGGGTTGGCCAGAGCCAGCGCTTCGGGCGTAGCTCCGAATCGCGCGGCGGTCGCCTTGTCGAGGAAACTGAAGGTCACGCATTCGGCCATGCCGCGCGCGGCGAGCAACCGCCGCGCCCGTACCGCGCGCCCCTGAGTCGGGGTCAGGGTCGCGCGCGGCACCGCCGGGATCTCCGGCAGCGACACCGGCGCGATCCGGTCCAGCCCTTCGATCCGCAGCACTTCCTCGACCAGATCGGCTTCCGGCTCGATCGCGAGAGCCCCCAGCCGGGCCGCCTCGGCCCGGTCCGCCGCGAGATCGCCCTGCTGGTCGAGCGCGCTGCCGCCGGAAAGCCCCATCGCCGCGATGTCGTTGCGCCAGGACGGCACATCGACGGTCACGCTCGCCGCCTCGCGCAGAGCGATGCCGAACCCGAGCCCATGCAGGATCTCCACCGCCCGGTCCGGTGCGATGTCCGCGCCGCCCAGCCCGGCCAGCCGGGAAAATCGCAGAGTCGCCCGCCGCCGCCAGTCCGGTTCGGCACCGGCTTCACTGATCTCGCTCGCCACCCCGCCGCACAGTTCGATGACCATCGCGGTTGCCGCATCGAGTGCTGCCGGCAACAGCGCCGGGTCGATACCCCGCTCGAACCGCTGCCGCGCGTCGGAATGAATGCCGGTCCGCTGCCCGGTCAGCGCGACCCTGACCCGGTCGAACAGCGCGCATTCGATGAACACGTCGGTGGTCGCCTCGTCGCAGCCGGTCGCCTCGCCGCCGACCACCCCGGCGAGCGATTGCGCGCCCGCCGCGTCGGCGATCACGCAATCCTCCGGCATCGCGGTCACGTCGCGCCCGTGCAGCCCACGGAATGTCTCGCCCGCACCGCGCCGGAACACCAGCGCGCCGCCGGTCACCTTGTTCGCGTCGAATACATGCAGCGGCCGGCCGAGGTCGACGGTGAAGAAATTGGTGATGTCGACCAGAGCGTTGATCGGCCGCAGCCCGATCGCGGCGAGTTGCCGCTTCAGCCAGTCCGGGCTTTCGCGGTTGGTAACTCTGCGCACCGTCCGCCCCAGTACCCAGGGACAGGCTTCGGGATATTCATTGCGCCAGACCACGGCACTCGGCCCCGAGCCGGCGATTTTCGGCGCCGCCCACGGCTTCAGCGTGCCCAGCCCGGCGGCTGCGAGGTCGCGCGCCACGCCGCGCACCGCGAAGGCGTCGCCGCGATTCGGCGTGATGGCGATTTCGATCACCGGATCGTCGAGTCCGGCCCAGGCAGCCCAGGCGGTGCCGACCGGCGCGTCCGCAGGCAGATCGACGATTCCGGTATGATCGTCACCCAATCCCATCTCGCGCGCCGAAAGCAACATCCCGGCCGAGGCAACGCCGCGAATCTCGCCCACTTTCAGCGTGATTCCCGTGCCGGGGATGAACGCGCCCGGCGGCGCGAACACCGCCGTCATCCCGGTGCGCGCATTCGGCGCGCCGCACACCACCGAAACCTCGCCGGCTCCGGTATCGACCCGGCATACCCTCAGCCGGTCGGCGTTCGGGTGCTGCACCGCCTCGATCACCCGGGCGATCCGGAACGGCGCCAGCGCCGTGCTGCGATCCTCGATCCCTTCGACCTCAAGCCCCACAGCGTTCAGCGTTTCCGCGATCTTCTCGAGCGACGCATCGGTGTCGAGATGCGTCTTCAGCCATCCGAGGGTGAATTTCATCGCGCGTCTCCCTCATGAAGCGTGACCGGCGC
>DASVGZ010000511.1:0-2374 GCA_036379275.1 Acidiphilium sp.
GGTGCGACGCTCTGCACCCCGCGCAACCCGTCCTGCATGATCTGCCCGTGGCGCGAGGCGTGCGCGGCGCATCGTCTCGGCATCGCGGCGGACCTTCCGCGCAAGGAAAAAAAAGCCGCGCGCCCGGTCCGGTTCGGCACCGTGTTCCTACTCCGCGATCCGGCCGGGCAAATCGGCCTGCGCCGCCGCCCGCCCGGCGGGCTGCTCGGCGCCATGTTCGAACTGCCCGGAACCGGGTGGGAAAGCGCCGCACCGGACGCCGAACCGCCGGTCGCTGCGTCCTGGCGCGATGCCGGGGCGATCCGCCATGTCTTCACCCATTTCGAACTCTCGCTCCGGGTGATGGCCGCGCCGGTCGCGGCATTGCCGGACGGGCTGATCCCGTCGCCCGCCGATGCGCCGCTGCCCACCGTGATGCGCAAGGCGGTAGCCGCCGGGCTGGCGGCACTGGACTGACCCCGACACAGCGATTGCGTCTTTCGATTCGCCATAGCACAGTGTTCGAATGCGCATCGTTGCCAACCATCCGGTGTTGCTTGCCCTGATCATGGTAATCGTGCTCGGCGTCGCCACCTGGATCGGCCAGCATCTCGCCAGCGGCGACGAAACCGATGTGCCGCTCGGTCCGATGCAGGGCGCGGTGCTCGTTCTGGCCGGGCTGATGCTGGGGTTCAGCTTCAGCATGGCGCTGGCGCGCTACGAGCACAGGCGTTCCCTTGTCATCAACGAAGCGAACGCGATCGGCACTACCTATCTCCGCGCCGGGATGCTCGCGCCAAACCTGCGCGACGAGGCGCGGACCTTGCTGCGGCGCTATGTCGATGCCCGGCTCGCCTATCTCCGGGCGACGAGCGAGAAGCGCCGTCTCGCCGGGGGAGTCGCCGAGGCGCGACTTCAGGACGCTCTCTGGCGGAACGCCGAACAGGCCGCCGCCGCCGCACCGACCCCCGTTACCGTCGGTTTCGTTACCTCCCTCAACCAGATGATCGACATCGAGGCCGAACGCGTCGCGACCCGGCACGACCGGCTGCCTGGAGCGGTCTGGCTGGTGCTGATCGTGGTCACGGTGGGAGCGAGCCTGTTCACCGGGATGCTGATGCGTGGCCGGCACCGTGTGGTTCTTGCCGTTCTGCCGGTGATGCTCGCGGTCATTCTCGGCCTGATCGCCGATCTCGACACGCCGCGCACCGGGCTTCTGACCGTCAGCCAGTACAGCATGGAACGTCTGGCGGCGGGTTTGAAGTCGGGCGGAATCCCGCTGCCGCCCGGCCAGTGATCCCGACAAAAAACCCCGGAGCGTGGCTCCGGGGTGAGTTGGCAGGATGGAATGCCGGCGGGGAGGCCGGCATTCCGGGGTAAAATCTCAAAGCTCGGGCGAGCTGACCGCCCAGCGGTGATGATGCACCAGCCCGTCGTCGTGACCGTGAACCGCGACCGGTCCAGCCGGAGCAGCGTGGGCCGGAGCATCGTGGAACTGCGCGGTTTCGGTGCTGCCGGCCATCGCCGTGGTCGAGGACTGACCGCCAGTCACCGCCATCGACACCGCGTCGAAGTATGAGGTGCCGACCTCGCGCTGGTGCCGGGTCGCGGTGTAGCCGTCCGGCTCGGCGGCGAATTCCGCCTGCTGCAACTCGGAATAGGCTTCCATGCCGCGCTCGGCGTAGCCTTTCGAAAGCTGGAACATCGAGTAGTTCAGCGAGTGGAAGCCGGCCAGGGTGACGAACTGGAACTTGTAGCCCATCGCGCCGATCTCGCGCTGGAACGAGGCGATCTTTTCCGGGCTCAGCTTCTTTTTCCAGTTGAAGCTGGGCGAGCAGTTATAGGCGAGCATCTTGCCGGGGAACTGCCGGCGGACCGCTTCGGCGAACTGGCGCGCTTCCTCAAGGTTCGGCTCCGAGGTTTCCCACCAGAGCAGATCGGCATAGGGCGCATAGGCGAGGCTGCGGGCGATCGCGTATTCGACGCCGAGACCCGGCTTGATCCGGTAGAAGCCTTCCGCCGTGCGCTCGCCGGTCAGGAACGGGCGGTCGCGCTCGTCGACATCGGCGGTGAGCAACTGGGCGGCGTGGCTGTCGGTGCGGCAGAGCAGAACGGTCGGCACGCCCTCGACATCGGCGGCGAGCCGGGCCGCGTTCAGGGTGCGGATATGCTGGGAAATCGGCACCAGAACCTTGCCGCCGAGATGGCCGCATTTCTTCTCCGAGGCGAGCTGGTCCTCGAAATGCACGCCCGCCGCGCCGGCCTCGATCATCGCCTTCATCAGCTCGTACGCATTCAACGGGCCGCCAAAACCGGCTTCCGCGTCGGCGATGATGGGCGCCATCCAGTAAGTGCCGTCGCGCTGGGCCTCGCTGCGCGCGATCTGGTCGGCGCG
>DASVGZ010000512.1:0-4957 GCA_036379275.1 Acidiphilium sp.
CGGAACCCGGCCGCACGGCGGGTTTCATGGCGGTTTTGTCATGGTTCGGACGCCACGCCGATATGGACGCTGCCTGCAACTCTGCCTAGAACAATCGTATGACATTCCAGCAGCGTGACGAATTTTTCCGGCAACCGTTTGCCGGAGCGAAGACCGTTGCTCCGGTGCCGGCTTCCGGCCGGTCCGCCGCATGACGATTTGGGTCGATATCGAGGATCTGATCGGCTATTTCCACGCGTGCCAGCGGCCGAGCGGGATCCAGCGCCTGTCCTTCGATCTGGCTTCCGCCCTCATCGAGGTGGGCGAAGGACGGGTGCGCGCGTGCCGCCATGGCTCGGGAGAGACCGGGTTTGCCCAACTGAACTGGCCGGAATGCGAGATCCGGTTGCGCAGGGCGATGCACGGAACGCGGCCGGAAACTCCGGCCATGCAAACCGGTTTTGCGTCTTCCGGTCCGGTCGGAAAGCTTTCGCCGCTGCGCCGCGCCGCGCGCCGTCTGCCGCCCGATCTGCGCCGGCCGCTCGCGGCCGCCTGGGTCGCCGAGATCGAGGCCGGGCGGGCGCTGAAGCGCGCGGCCATCGTCCAGGCCCATACCGCGCGCGCTTTGCGCGATTTCGTGGTGAACGGCCTGACCCTGGCGCGTTCGCGCCGGGCAGCAACGCAGGATGCGGGGAAAACCGGCAATCCCGGACAGGGTGCCGGCGTCGAGGGCAGGCCCGTGCCGTTCGCCCCCGGCGATGTCCTGCTTTCGACCGGCGCCGCCTGGCAGTTTTCTGCCTATGAGGCGAAAATCGACCGCGCCCGCGCGCACGGCGCCCGCTTCGCGCTGTTCGTGCATGACATGGTACCGTTGTTGTTTCCCGAATGGTCGGTGAAAAGCACGACCGAGGGATTCGAGGTCTGGGCGAGGGAGGTGGTCACCCGCGCTGAGGTGATCTTCGCCAATTCGAACGCGACCGCCAGCGATGTCGCGAACTACGCCCGCACGGAGGGGCTGGATATCCCCCGCGCGATCAGGCTGCCGCTGGGCGCGAGTTTCCCCGGCCGCGCCGACGCAACCGCTCCGCGCCTGCACCCGAGGCCGTATGTCCTGTTCGTCTCGACGCTGGAGCCCCGGAAGAATCACGCCGGAATGCTGCGGGTATGGCGTCGGCTTCTGGCCAGCCTGCCCGAGGCTCAGGTGCCCGACCTCGTTTTCGCGGGCCGGGTGGGCTGGATGGCGCATGACGTGATCGCCCAGGCCGAAAACGCGGACTGGTTCGGCGGCAGGATCCGGCTGATTGAGGGGCCGGGCGATGCGCAGCTCGCCACCCTCTACCGGGATTGCCTGTTCACCGTCTATCCGTCCTTCTACGAAGGCTGGGGCCTGCCGGTTACCGAAAGCCTCAGCTTCGGCAAGCCCGTCGCCGCCTCCAGCCGTGCCGCGATCCCCGAAGCCGGCGGCGATTTCTGCGCCTATTTCGACCCCGACGACCTGAACGAGGCGTGCCGGGTCATCTCGGATCTGATCCTGGACCCCGGCCGGGTGGCGGTGCTGGAACGCCGGATCGCTGCGCAATTCCGTCCCCCGACCTGGCGGGACAGCGCCGCGGCCCTTCTCGCGGCGCTCGATTCCGGGGCAGTGCCGCTCAGTGCGACGCAGGCTGCAACTGCATTGTCGCGGACAGGTTGACCTGCTCGCTGACCGGCCCGGGCTGGGCGACCGGCGCGGGCGCGGCGGCGGCCATCATCATTGGCGCGCGCATATAGGGGCGAATCGGCGAGGCGACGTTGAGGCGCAGATGGGTGATCCGCCCCGGCTGCTCGCCAAGGGCTTTCGCCGTCGCCGCGGCTTCGGAGCGGAGCCTGCTGACCGCATCGCCGATCGCTGCGTCGCGCGTCGCCTGCTCGGTGCGCGGGCTCAGCGTGCCCGAAAGGCCTTCGAGCAGTAATCCCTTCGCCTGAAGCCGGCCGATCAGCGCCAGAACGGGTTTGGCGGCCTCGGCGTTCGGGGCGGCATCGAATTTCAGGGTCAGTCCCTGCTGCGCGCGCCATTCGGTGCGTTTCGCGTTGTCGGGATTGACCGAGTATTCGTCGGTCGTCGCGGTCAGCCCCTTGATCTTGCCCGCCTCCTGCAAGGCTTCGGCCATCGCGGTGTTAACCGCGCGCTGTGCGGCGGCGGCGGTCGGCGTGGTCGCGGTCGCCGAAAGCCGGGCGAGCATGGCATCGGGCATGTGGCTGGCGCTGCCGGTCACCGCCAGATCCAGAGTCGTTGCCTGCGCATCGGATGAAGCCGGGGCGGCATAAGCGAAGGGTGCGGCCATCAGCAAGAAGGCTGCGCCAAGGGCGATCCGGGAACCTGAATGCTTCATGATCGAAAACCTCGAAAAGTTTTTCCTGACCTCGGTATCCGGTTACGGCCTTGCGTAAGGGTGACGGACACCTTGTCAGATGCCGTTTCGCCGCACAATGTGGCGATCCTGTGGAACACGGATGTCGGAAAAACGCGCCGATCGGGCGCTTCGGCGTAACCGACCTTCCCGCGGCCTCCGGCTTTGCGGCCTTCCGCCGTGCCGTGCTCGATCCCGGCGCGGCCGATTGCGCCTTCCACCATGCCGCCGACCGGTTCGTCGATGTCGTTCCCCACGGGTTGCGGCAAGGGCGGGCGATGTTCGGGCCGGGGCGTTCGGTGAACCGGGGGATGCAGGAAACGCCGATCCACCGGCTCAAGCGGGTCAGCAGCCTCGTTCTCGATAACGCGATCCTGTCGCCCGGCTCGATGGCGGTCCTTTCGCCGGAGCGCGGGTTCTTCGACGCTTCGGTCGACAATCTCGCGATCTGGGGCAATCGCCTTTCCGCTGTGGACAGTAACTTCATCGAAGCGGACTCCGGAGGCTGGACCTGGGCCGATCCCGGGCAGACGATTCCCGACATCGACGCGATCGGGATACCGGTCTGCGGCGTCGGGATCGCCAATTACGGCCATTTTTTCTACGACGGCCTGCCTGCCGCACTTCTGCATCGAAGGCTGCTCGGCCCGCGCGCGGTTCTCGCCGGTCCTCCGCTGCGCGCCTGGCAGGCGGAGATCCTCGACGCGCTCGGCCTGCGCGAATCCTATATCGCTCTCGACCGGCCGGCCTGGTTCCGCAAACTGGTCGTGAGCAACATGATGTCATTCAACGTCTCGTATCCGAGCCGGTTCATCCGCGCGGTGTTCGACAGTCTGCGCTTCCGGTTCGGCACGGGAGCGGGGAACCGGCTGCGCCTTCTGATCTCGCGGGATGCGCCGGAGAATCGCCGGGTGATGGAAAACCGGCCGGAGATCGAGGCGATCGCGGCACGGTTCGGGTTCGCGGTGATCCAGCCGGCGGGAATGAGCGTGGCGGACCAGGCGAGGCTGTTCGCGCGGGCCGATTGCGTGATCGGCGAATCCGGCGCGGCGCTGGCCAATCTCGGCTTCTGCGATCCGGGAACCACCGTGCTCGAAATCCAGCCGGACTGTTTCCCCGATGGCTGGACCCGTGCCGCCTGCCACGTTCTCGGCCTGCGCTGGCACGGATTTTTCGTGGTCGCGACAGGCGAGGTCCGGGACCGGCCGGCGCACGAATTCGGCTTCGCCGTCGATCCGGTTTCGTTTCGCGATGCCCTGGCAACGGTGTTTCCGAAACGATGAGCGATTTTCGGGCATTCCGCCACATCGAAGCCGGCTGGCTCGATACCGCGCCGCGTGGGCTGGTTCGCGACCGGATCTGGTTCGCCGGTCCCGCGATCCGCGACAGCGCCGTAACCCCGTACCGGTCCGCGCCAATGGCTGGCTACGAGAGCCTGTGTCTGCACGATGCGGTCCTGATCCCCGAACCGTTCTCGGTGCTCGACCGGGACGGTGTGGTTCAGGCCGGTGCGCCGCCCTCCGACCCGCCCTCTGGCCCGGTCGCGCCGGATCGAACCGTGGCGGCGGGAATTGCGATGGAGGCGGGTGCTTCGGTGCCGCTCGGCCGGTTTCTCGGGCATTCCCTGCCAGTCGCCGCGAGGCGACACGAGATGTCCGGCGCAGCGATGCAGCGCGACATGCCCGGCACCAGCCTCGTCGGGGCGCAGCCGACCGCACCGCAGGCCGAAGCTCTTGCCGCGTCTGGCTTTCTCAACTCGTACACGGCTATCGCCACCCCGGCGCGGGTTGCGAAACTGCACCTCACGCGCGAGACAGGGCGCGGGATATCGCGGATGATCCGCCCCGGAATCGAGACCCTTCGCTTTGCCGCGGAACCCTACGAGGTCAGCAGGCGGATCGCGATTCTGGTTCCCGCCGGCCGGGAGCGGTTCATGCGCGCCGACCGGACCAAGCTTCCGGTCTGGCTGCGCGCACGGGGTTTCGCAATTCTCGATCCGGACGCGATGCGGATCGGCGATACAAGGCTCGGGCTGTTCGATATGATCTCGGTTCTCGCGGCAGCAGCGACCATTGTCATCGACGATCCGGTCCAGGCGCCGCTGCTCGGCTTCTGCGATCCGGGTGCGACAGTGATCGAGATTGGCATCGACGGCTGGCCCGATCGGTCGATCGCATCCTGCGCGCGCCTGTTCTCGCTGGAATGGCGGCTCGTGCTCGGCCCGGCGCCGCACTATCCGATCGATCGCGGCCCGCCTTCCGGCGCGCGGCAGGCGTTGCGAACCGAAACCGGCCTCGCGGCTCTCGACGCGGCACTGACCGCCGCCGATGGCGCTCCGCCACGGGACGCTCCAGCGTTCTGAGCCGGCTCCAGTTGCAGAGACGATTGCGGACTGGTCGTCAGCCGAATTCTTCCGCGATCTCCAGAAGCGCTTTCGGCGGCGCTCCATAGCTCACCAGCCTCACGTCGAGGCCGAAAGAGATCGTCAGGTTCAAAGCCCGCCTGATGGCAGCGTAAATCCATTTGTCGGGGTTGCCGAAAACGCCGCCGCCGAGCAGCGTCAGGAAAACGATGTTCGATCCGCCGCG
>DASVGZ010000513.1:0-3155 GCA_036379275.1 Acidiphilium sp.
ATTTCTCGGTCGATGGCGGGTCGTATTCGCCGGTCAGCGATCATCCCTATGTCAGTTGGGGCACGCTTGCGAAACCGTTCGCCCTGCATGGCATTCCGTGCGCTGCGGGCCATTTCGAGATTTCGGATATCCGGAGCGTCACCTGCCCCCTCGCCCATGATGCCGTGCTGTTCGGGATTCCGCTGCGCGGCGGCGCGAAGATCGTCGCCAATGTCAGCCGCTACGCCAAACCGTCGATCCGGTCGGGTTTTCTCGGCCAGCCCTGCACCTATTTTGGCATCGACTGGCCGATTGGCACGAAGATCGAGGATGCCGGCAGTCCGGGAATCACCGCCGGAATCCTGCAAGGACGCCAACCCGGTAGCGTGATGTTCACCCTGCCCGAAGGCGCCACACGAACCATCGCCGGGCGCATCGTTCGTGCCGGCATCCCGATTCCGTTCGACGACGGCAAGCCGGACCTCTCGATGCTGGATATTTTTCTTAAAAACTGAGCGGCGATCATGACTTGGCTTGCGCCGCCTTGATTAACTGGACGTTATTATATAAATCGAACTCATATTGTGTGGCAATCTTGCCGTGAAATTTTGCGGCGTCCCCGGCCGGTATCCCGATATCGGAAATTTCCCTGAAAACCGGATGATCGTTGCGAAATAGCGCCCGGCATCCGGTTCTGGCGTCGCCGCCGGCATATGCGATATTTCATGCAAAAACGACCGATCACTACAAAAAGCGACATCTTTTCGCACATGGCTGGCAACCGGCGCCAGCACATTCAATCGCAAAGCGGGCCGGTGCTACCAGTATCTGTTCGGACGGATCGGTCAGGCATCTGGCAGACAGTGCGATATAACAGGAGATTATAGTCATGACAGTCATTCTCGGTCCGCAGAGGCTTGGCCCGCTGACCCCGCTGGTCGGGGAATGGGAGGGCAATGTCGGCGTCGATCTTTCGTACCACAACAAGGACGACAACACGACGCAGACCGGCTATTTCGAGAAAGCCTGGTTCCATCCGATTCCGGTTCAGGAAAACGGCAAGCAGTCGATGGAGGGTCTGAACTACAAGATGACCGCGTGGCGGCATGGCGAGGAAGCCATGGACCCGTTCCATGACGAAGTGGGCTATCTTCTGTGGGAAAAGGCGACCGGGCAGGTCATGCGCGTCGTCGTGTTCGGGCGCGGAATCGCGATCATTGCCGGTGGCGATGCGAAGCCGCGCGACACGTCGCTGCATTTCAGGGCGACGCCGGGCGATCCCTCCTACGGCATCCTGCAGAACAAGTATCTGCTCCAGCGCGCCGAACTGCGGAGCTTCGAGAGCACGTTCACGATCAACCCGGACGATACCTTCACCTACACGTCCGATCTGGTGCTGAAACTCGCCGCACAGGACGGCAAGGAAATGCACCACACCGACACCAACACGCTGCACCGCACGAAGGCCTGATTATGACGGAGGTGCGGGTCACCGCACCTCCCGCGATGCACAGGCAGGTCAGGCCGGGTGGGCGCCGGCATCAAGCAGCTTCCGGACTTTCGGCTGCGGCCGGACTTTCATCGCCTGGGCCAGTTCGTAGTTTGTCTGCAAGGTCAGCCAGAACCGCGCAGAGCTGACACCGGCAAGCTCCAGCCGCCGGGCCAGATCAACGCTGATCCCCGCCTTGCCATTCAGAACACGCGAGAGGGCGACCCGGCTGATATCGAGTTTTTCAGCCGCCTCGGTCACGGTCAGGCCGAGAGAATCGAACACCGTCTCCCGCAACATTTCGCCCGGATGAGAACGATCGGTTCTCGGCATAGCATCATCCTTTTCAAAACAGGGCAACATGCGCCTGTAAAACCTCGTTGCAAAAACCATTCTCAATGAGAATCTCGATAATCCACGAGTTCGACATCGGTTCCCACGAATCTGAACGTCACCCGCCAGTTGCCGTTCACCCAGATTGACCAGTGCCCGGCAAGATCGCCTTTCAGACCATGCAGCCTGAAGGCCGGGAGTTCGAGCTCCGCGGCCTTTGCCGCCGCATCCAGCGCATCAAGGATCATGCCCAGTTTCCTCGCATGAGCAGGCTGAATCCCTCTTCTGGAACCAGTGTTGTAAAAACCTTCCAGACCCTTGTGCCGAAAGCTTACGATCATTTAATCCTCCCTCTTGAATTTTTCGCGCATAAAATCGTATCGTGTATAGTTTCAAGATACATCTTTCTCGTGAAAGATCAAGCCCCCGTCAATCCGGAAGCCGCATCTTCGCCTCCCGCGAACCTGCGCGCACCGCGTCGATGAAGGCGCGCAGTGCCGGGGCCATCTGCCGCTGGCGCGGGTAGCACAAATAAAATCCCGGAAACGGCGCGGACCAGCGCTCCAGCAGCGGAACCAGCCTGCCATCGGCGATGAACGCCGCGAGCGACCCTGTCTCGGCGAAACCGATGCCCACGCCGTCGAGCGCGGCCTGATGGTTGAGTGCCTTGCTGTTGGCGATCAGCGGTCCCTCGACCGCGATCTCGAACCATCGTCCGTCCTCGCAGAACTCCCAGCGATACGGCAGGTCGTTGCCCGGCCAGCGCCAGCGGATGCAGCGATGGCGCAGCAGGTCGCGCGGCGTTTCCGGCCTTCCGTTATGTGCGAGATAACCGGGCGAGGCGACGGCGATCATCCGCAGGTCGGGGCCGAGCTTCATCGCCACGAGGTCGCGCTCGATCACCTCGCCGATGCGAATCGCGGCATCGAACCCGCCCGCGACCAGATCGACCACGGCGTCGTCCACCGTGATATCGAGCGTGATATCCGGGCAGGCTTCGGCAAAGGAGGCGAGGATCGGTGTCACGAATCTTTCACAGGCGGTGTGGAAGGCATGGATGCGCACCAGCCCGGCCGGCCGGCCCTGCGCGCGCCGCGCCTCGGACGTTGCCTCGCCGAGCGCCCGCATCGCCGGTTTCACCCGCTCGTACAGGCAGGTTCCGGTTTCGGTGAGCGCGACGCTTCGGGTGGTGCGGTTCAGCAACCGCACGCCGATCCGCTCCTCCAGCCCGCGCAGCGCCTGACTGACCGCCGAGGGCGACATGCCCAGAAGCTCGGCCGCGCGGCTGAAACTCAGCACCTCCGCCACCGTGACGAAGATGCGCAACCGGTTGAATTCGCCACTCTGCAAAAGA
>DASVGZ010000514.1:0-3656 GCA_036379275.1 Acidiphilium sp.
GCCGAGATCGACGGCGCGATCCATCGCATCGCGCCCCGCATTTCCGGGCAGGTCGAGGCGGTTCTGGTGCATGACAACCAGCATGTGACCAAGGGACAGGTTCTGGTCCAACTCGATTCCGGCACCGAGACCGTAGCGCTCGACCGCGCCCGCGCCCAAAGCGCCCAGGCAGAGGCCGAGATCGGTACCCGCACCGCCGATGTCGCGGGGGCGGAGGCCAATGTCGCGGTCGCCCGGGCGAACCTGTTCAAGGCGCAGCGCGACGCCGCGCGCTATCGCGAGGTCAATCCGCAGGCGGTCACCCGCGCCGCGCTGGATTCGGCAAATGCCGAACTGCGCGTGGCCGAGGCGCGGCTCGAAGCCGCCAGCGAGCAGGTGACCGGCGCGAAGGCCGGGCTGGTCGCGGCGAAGGCGGCGCTGAAGGCAGCGGGGGTCGCGGTCGAGAACGCGAAACTCCAGCTTTCCTACACCGAAATCCGCGCGCCGGCCTCGGGCTATATCGCCGAACGCACGGTGCGTACCGGCAATGTCGTCGCCGCCGGCACCGGGCTGATGGCGCTGGTCGACGACCGGATCTGGGTGACCGCGAACTACAAGGAAACCCAGCTCGGCCGGATTCATCCCGGCCAGAGCGTGAAGGTCTATATCGACGCGATTCCCGGCATCGCCTTCAATGCCCGGGTCGCCAGCATCCAGCACGGCACCGGCAGCGTGTTCTCGCTGCTGCCGGCCCAGAACGCGACCGGCAACTACGTGAAAATCGTGCAGCGCGTGCCGGTCAGGATCGAATTCGACGACAAGCGGATCGGCCACTACCTGATCGCGCCGGGCATGTCGGCCGAGCCCTATATCCGCGCCAGCTCGGGCTCTGCCAGCTCGGGCTCCGCGACCAAATGAGCCTGCTCTACGCCTCGAAACCGGCCCTGCCGCGCTCGGCGACCGGGGCCTACAACCCATGGCTGGTGGTGGCGATGATCGCGCTCGCCCCGTTCATGGAGGTGCTCGACACCACCATCGCCAATGTCTCGCTCACCCATATCGCCGGTTCGCTCGCCATCAGCCTCGACCAGAGCACATGGATTCTGACCTCGTATCTGGTTTCGAACAGCATCGTCCTGCCGATCACCGGCTGGCTGCAGAACGTGGTCGGCCGCAAGCGGCTGTTTCTGATCTGTGTCGCGCTGTTCACCGCGAGTTCGGTTCTGTGCGCGTTTTCGACCTCGCTGACCATGCTGGTCGTCGCGCGCATTCTGCAGGGACTCGGCGGCGGCGGGCTGCAGCCGATCACCCAGTCGATGTATGCCGACAGTTTCCCGAACGAAAAGCGCGCCCAGGTGTTCGCCGTGTTCGGGCTGGTGATCATCGTCGCTCCGGCGGTCGGGCCGATTCTGGGCGGCTGGATCACCGACACGATGTCCTGGCACTGGGTGTTCCTGATCAATCTGCCGATCGGGCTGATCGCCTTTGTCTTCATCGTGATCTTCGTCGACGAGCCGGCGCTTCTGGTGCGGGAGCGGGCGGCGAAGATCCGGGCGGGGCTGAATTTCGACTATTTCGGCCTGGCTCTCGTGGCACTCGGCTTCGGGACATTGCAGATCTTCCTCGACAAATTCTCGCTCGACGACGGGTTCGGCAGTTTCTTCATCCGCACCCTGTTCGTGATCTGGGCCGTGTCGCTCGCGACCCTCGTGGTCTGGGAATGGGGGCATCCCGAGCCGGTGATGAATGTCCGGCTGCTGCGCCACCGCAATTTCGCGATCTCCTGTGCGCTCATGTTCCTGATCGGCTTCATCCTGCTCAGCACCACGCAGTTGCTGCCCCAGCTCACCGAGACCCTGCTCGGCTATTCGGCGGAAACCTCGGGCTATGTGCTTGCCCTCGGCGGGTTCGCGACGATCGGGCTGATGCCGGTCGCCGGAATCGTGACCGGGCGGTTCATCTCGGCGCGCCTTCTGATGATCGGCGGGCTGATCGAAACCGGTCTCGCCCTGATCTTCATGTCGCATCTCGCGCCGGATGTTTCTTTCTCGGCGCTGTCGGTCGACCGGGTGCTTCAGGTAATCGCCCTGCCCTTCCTGTTCATCCCGATCTCGGCCCTGTCCTATGTCGGGCTGCCGGCGGGGGCGAATGCCGACGCCTCGGCCCTGATCAACCAGATGCGCAACATCGGCGGCAGCATCGGCATCTCCTTCGTCACCACATTGCTCGCATGGCGAACCCAGTTCCATCATTCAAGGCTTGCCGAGACGATTACCCCGTATGTCAGCCTTCACGGCCGCACGCTTTCCCAGGTGGCTTCCGCCGTGCAACATCAGTCAGTATTCATGAGCTATCTCGATCTGTTCCATATTCTCGGCATGACCGCGCTGCTGATCTGGCCGGTGATGTTCTTCGCGAGCGGCTCTCTCAAGGCCGCCAAAGGAGTTCCCCATGAGGTCTGACCGACACCACCCCGGCCGGCGCGCCGCCCTGCGCCGGGTAACGGCCCTGGGCGCCGGTCTCGTCGCGGCCATCAGCCTCGGCGGCTGCGAACTCGGCCCGAATTTCCATCAGCCCAACCCGCGCACGGCGTCGTCCTTCCTCGCCAACCGCCCGGCGATGACCGCACCCGACACGGTGAGCCAGGGCAAGGTCGATCTTGCCTGGTGGACCAGCTTCGGCGACCCGGAGCTGACCGGCCTCGAACAGCAGGCGATCGCCCAGAATCTCGACGTGAAGATCGCGACCCAGCGCCTTGCCGAAGCGCAGGCGCAGGCCGAAATCGAGGGTGCGACGCTGTTTCCGACGCTGGATTTCGCCGGCTCCTATACCCGCGAGGGGCCGAGCAAGAAGGGCATTTTCACCGCTTTCGGCGGCGGCGGCTCCAACACCGATTCCAGCACAAAGGCCAGCAATGTCGCCAATGGCGGCAGCCAGGCCGGCGGCGCGGGCGGGCCGTCCGGTGCGTCGATCGAATCGTTCAACCTGTTCCAGTACGGGTTTTCGTCGGTGTTCGACTTCGACATCTGGGGCAAGAACCGGCGCGCGGTGGAAGCCTCGCTCGCCGCGGTTCAGGCCTCGGGCGACGCGCGGCGCGCGGTTCTGCTGAACACCGAGGCCGAAGTGGCGCAGGATTATGTCAACCTGCGTGCCGAGCAGACCGTTCTTTCGATCACGAAGGACAATCTCGCCAGTGCCGAGCATATCGCGAAGCTGACCGCCGAACGCGAGCAGGCCGGCCTCGCCAATGCACTGGAGGTCGCGGATGCACGCGCGCAGGCCGCCTCGGTCAAGGCACAGATCCCGGCCCTGCGGACCCGGGTCGATTATCTGATCAACCAGATCGGCCTGCTGCTCGGCCGGGGACCGGAAGCGCTGCGCGCCGAACTGATTACTCCCGGCGCGGTGCCCCCGGTGCCGCCGGTGGTGCCGGTCGGCCTGCCGTCGCAACTGCTCCAGCGCCGGCCCGACATCCGCGAGGCCAGTGCGAAGCTGCACGAGGCGACCGCCGAAATCGGCGTGGCCAAGGCAAGTTTCTTCCCGGACATCTCGCTCTCGGGGTCGGTTTCGCTTCAGGCACTGCAATTTTCCAACCTGAACCAGCTCGCCGCCGTGACCTATGCGGTCGGGCCGCAGATCACCATGCCGCTGTTCGAGGGCGGCAAGCTGCGCGGGCA
>DASVGZ010000515.1:0-6301 GCA_036379275.1 Acidiphilium sp.
GGCATCGAGGCCGATCTCTGCCGGGGCTACGGCTATCTCGCCTATAATGCGCGGCAGGAGAAAACCCTGCGCGCCTGGGAAAAGGAATTCAGGACTGTCGCGCCGGATCAGGAAATCGGGATTCTGACCGGCGCCGATGTACAGAAGGTGGTCGGTTCGCCGGTCTATCGCGCCGCGCTCAAGCACATGGGGGGCGGACACGTCCATTCGCTCAACCTTCTGCTCGGCGAGGCGAAAGCGCTGACCGGCCACGGCGTGCGAATCTTCGAGCATAGCCCTGCGGTCGAGGTCAGCTATGGCGACCGGGTGACCGTGCGCACCCCGGGCGGCACCGTCCGCGCGGCGAAACTGCTCTGGGCGTGCGACAGTTTTCTCGCCAACATGGAGCCGCATATCTACCGGAAGACGATCAACACCTATGCGTTCCAGCTTGCGACCGAACCGCTTTCCGATGCCCTGATCGAGCGGATCAGCCCGATTCGCGGCGCATTCAGCGATATCAGCCCGATCATCAACTACTATCGGGTGACGCGGGAGAACCGTCTTCTGTTCGGCAGTGCGACGAGGTTGGTCGAATACATGCCGTCCGATCTGGAAAACTGGAATCGCAAGCTCATGCTTGAGGTTTTCCCCTATCTCGACAAGGTCGGAATCGACCTCGCCTGGGGCGGACCGATGGCGTGCAGCGTCAACCTGTTTCCGCAGATCGGCACGCTGCCCGGCCGCAGGAATGTTTTCTACGTGCAGGGCTATTCGGGATTCGGAGTCACCCCGAGCCATATCGTGTGCAAGGTGCTTGCGGAAGGCATGAGCGAGGGTTCGGCGCGCTACGACCTGCTGAGCGGCATTCCGCATATCGACATCGTCGCCAAGGACAGGCTGCGCCTCGCATGGATGACCATGGGCAAGATCTGGAACCAGGCATCCGGCTACTGGAACGGCCGGCGATAAAATTCACGGAAAGGATCACGACATGCTGGCATTGAAATCCGGCGCCATTCCCGCGCTCGCCCCCTGGGGAAGCATCACTGATCTCGGTTCAGAGAGTCTCGACGGCGATGTCAAGGCTTTCGGCGCCATCACCCACGGCACGCCGGATGCTCCGCTCAGCGCCGGGTATTTCGGCTGCACGCAGGGGGCGTTCCGGATGGTCTATCCGTTCACCGAGCACGCCGTCGTTCTCGAGGGCGAGGTGACCCTTCTGAATGAGGCGACCGGCGATGCCGTTACCTACAAGCCCGGCGATGCCTGGATGATCGAGAAGGGAACGCCGGTGCGCTGGACGATCCATACGCCGCATTTCGTCAAGCACTATATGGCGGCTGCGTGAGAGCACCATCTCCAGCCACTATCCGGGAAACGGGAAAAACAATGCCATGAGCAACCGACTGGAATTTCTGCCGGTCAGCGCCGAGGTGCGGGATTTCATCGCCGGCCATCATGGCATGATGATCGGGGGAGAAGTTCGCGATGCCATCGATGGTGCGGTTCTGCCGATTCACGATCCTGCAAGCGGAAAGGTCATCGCTGAGGTTCCGGCCGGGAAATCCGCCGATGTCGATGCGGCCGTGGCCGCGGCGCGCGCGGCGTTCGAAGGGCCGTGGCGCAGGATGCGCCCGGCGGACCGGGAACGGCTTTTGCTGAAACTCGCCGATGCGATCGAGGCGGATGGCGAGTTTCTGGCATCGGTCGAAACCGCGAACAACGGCAAGTCGATCACCATCGCCCGCAATATCGAGGTTGCCGGATCGGTCGAGCATGTCCGCTACACTGCTGGCTGGGCCACGAAAATCTACGGCCAGACCCTGGATGTGTCGATTCCGGTGCCACCGGGCGCTGTCTACCGCGCGATGACCCGCAAGGAGCCGGTGGGCGTGGTCGGCGCGATCATTCCGTGGAATTTCCCGCTGATAATGGCGGTCTGGAAAATCGCCCCGGCGTTGGCGGCCGGCTGCACGATCGTGCTGAAACCGGCGGAGGAGACGCCGCTCACCGCGCTGCGTCTCGGGCATCTCTGCCGGGATGTCGGGATCCCCGATGGCGTGGTCAATATCGTGACCGGTTATGGCCATGAAGCGGGCGCGGCGCTTGCCTGCCACAAGGGAATCGGCAAGATCGCGTTCACCGGCTCGACCGAAATCGGCAAACTCATCGGCCATGCCGCGATCGACAACATGACTCGCCTGTCCCTGGAGTTGGGCGGCAAATCGCCGATGATCATGTTCGATGACATGAACGTCGATCTGATCGGTCTCGCCGCAAATCTTGGCGCTTTCTTCAATCAGGGCCAGGTCTGCACCTGCGGTTCGCGCGTTCTGGCGCAGCGTGGTGTGTACGGCAAGGTTGTCGATACGTTCGTGCGAATTGCCGACGGGTTGTCCATCGGGTCCGGCTTCGATCCCGGAATGCAGATCAATCCGCTGGTTTCCGCGAAGCAGCAGAAGCGCGTGCTCGGCATGATCGGAGATGGAAACCGGGCCGGGGCCACGATTGCCGCCGGAGGGGCCGCGCATGGCGATTCCGGCTATTACGTGAAACCGACCGTTCTCACCGGTGTTACGCCGGATATGCGGGTTTATCGCGACGAGGTTTTTGGCCCCGTGGTGACCATCCTGCCGTTCGACACGTTCGACGAGGCCATTGCGCTGGCCAACGATTCCGAATTCGGCCTGGCGGCTTCGGTCTGGTCGCGCGACATTTCGACCTGCTATCGCGCGGCCGATTCGGTGCGGGCCGGAACCGTCTGGATCAATACCCATAATCTGGTCGACCCCAATATGCCGTTCGGTGGTTACAAGCAGTCTGGTTTGGGGCGCGAGCATGGGGCGAGCGGGATCGAGAATTATCTGGAAACCAAGTCGATCTGCGTCTCGGTCTGATCGCTATTCGGCGGCGACCGGATTGCGCAGTACGCCGATCGACGGGGATTCGACTTCGACGACATCGCCGGGTGCAAGAAAGCGGGGCGGATCGAACCGGGCGCCGGCTCCGCTTGGCGTTCCGGTCAGGATGATGTCCCCGGGTTCGAGTGTGCAGAAGGTCGAGATGTAGGAAACGATCCGGCCGAACGGAAACATCATCCTGCCGGTGGTATCGTCCTGCCGGACCTCGCCATTGACCTTCGTGATGAGTTGAAAATTCGTCGAAGCGAGCGAATCCGAGGTGACGATCCACGGCCCGAGCGAACCGCTCCGCGCCCAGTTCTTGCCGGGCGTCACGTTGAATTTGCCGTGGCGGATCCAGTCGCGGATCGAACCTTCATTGGCGAGCGTATAGCCGCAGACATACTTCGCCCAGTCGGCTTCAGCGATCCGCCGGCCGGGTGCGCCGATCACCAGAACGATCTCGCCCTCGTAATCGAGTTGCCGGCTTTCCGGCGGGCGGATCAATGGCGCGTCCGGCCCGACGAAGCTTTCGGGAAACCGGATGAACAGGCTCGGATATTGGGGAGTCGTGGAATTGTCCTTGTATTCGGCGTTGCGGTCGGGATAGTTCACGCCGACGCAGAAGCATTTGCCCCAGCAGGTGAGTGGTTTGTCCAGAACGACATCGTCATGGCCGAAATCCGGCGATGCGGTGCCGTGGGTACGGGCTTCGTCGAGACGGCCGGCGGCGATCAGGTCGTGCAGATCGGGAAAACGTCCGCCGAGACGGCGGCCGAGGTCGATCACGCCGTCATCGGTCCAGATGCCGAAAGAAGGTTTGCCGTTCTCGCGATAGCTGACCAGTTTCATGATGATGTCCTCAGGCGAAACGGCACGAGACGGTGCCGAACGGGCCGAAATCGGCGTGAATGCTGTCACTGCGTATGACTTCGATCGGCCGGATGAACGAGCCGCTGAGGACGATCTGGCCGGCTTCGAGATAGTGCCCGGTCGTGGCAAGACGGTTCGCGAGCCAGGCGATTCCGTTCGCCGGGTGGTTGAGAACGCCGGCGGCAATGCCGGTTTCCTCGACCGCGCCGTTTTTCGAGCAGATCGTGCCGATCCATCGCATGTCGTGATCCCGCGGCAGGAACGGACGGCCGCCGGTGACGATGCCGGCATTCGCCGCATTGTCGGCAACGGTATCGAAAATTGTCCGTGGCGTTCCGGTTTCAGGATCCTTGCGGAAAATGCGGGTGTCCAGAAGTTCGAGCGCGGGGGTCACGTAGCGGGTGGCGTCGAGCACGTCGAAAATCGTGCAGTCAGGGCCGTGAAGATCGGCGCCGAGAACGAAGGCAAGTTCGGCCTCGACCCGAAGCTGGATGAAACGGTCACCCGGGATCGTGCCGCCATCGGCGAACACCATGTCATCGAGCAGAATGCCGGAATCGGGTTCCGCGATTCCGAGGTTCATTTGCATCGCGCGTGAGGTCAGGCCGATCTTGTGCCCGACGACGCGCCGCCCCGCCGCACGCTTGCGCTCGATCCAGGCGGCCTGGATGCGGTAGGCGTCGGCAAGGGTCATGCCCGGGTGTTCGAGCGAGACCAGACCGGTCTGTTTGCGGGTTCGCTCCGCCGCGTCGAGGCGCATGACGGCGGCTTCGATCGCAGCCTGATCGAGAGTTTTTTCCAGGGTGCTCATGCCGCGATGATCGGCGAGGCCACGTAGACCGGCGGTTTCGCATTCAGGCCGGTGAACGCGGAGCCTTCCTCGAACCAGGATCGCGGCGCCGGTGCACCCCAGAGCGTCTGCCGTTGCGGGTCGCGCAGATCCCAGCGGATCGGTTCGTGATCGGGGTCGATCGTTTGGTAATCTGAGCAGTAGATTTCGATCCGGTGTCCGTCAGGATCGCGGATATAGAGGAAGAACGCGTTGGAGATTCCATGCCGGCCCGGCCCGCGCTCGATATTGCCGACATAGCCGGTGGTCGCCATCAGGTCGAGCAGGTCGATGATGTTGAGCGGCGTCGGCACCCAGAACGCGACATGGTGAAGGCGCGGCCCGGCGCCATGGGTGAACGCCATGTCGTGCACGCCGCCCTTGCGGTGCATCCACGCGGCCCAGAGCCGGCCGGTGCCTTCTTCCTCGGTGTATTCGGTCGTGCGGAATCCGATCGCGTTGTAGAAATCGACCGCTCCCTGAATGTCGGGCGAGAAGCAGTTGAAATGATCGATGCGCAGAGGTTTCACGCCCTTGTACAGCGCGTATTTCTGGTGGATCGCCGGCAGGCGGTCCATTGAGAAATAGAATTCGAGCGGAATCCCCTGCCTGTCCTGTGTGCGCAGGGTGCGACCCTGAAACGGCCGTTCGACGAATTGTGCCGGCAATCCTTCAGTCTTGAAGAAATGCGCGGCCTTGTCGAGATCCTCCTCACTGAACACCTTGAAGCCGAGCACGTCGACTTCCGGCCGGGCGGCCTTGCGCAGGATCAGGCAGTGATGGCCGCGCTCCTCCATCGCCCGGAAATGGATTTCCTCTGGCGTTTCCCCGGTGATCTGCAAGCCGAGCGTATCGCCCCAGAAGGCGCGCGCGCGGGCGAGATCGGTGACGCCGATCACCACGTGATTGAGGCGAACCACGTGAAACGGCGGATGGAGCACTGGAGCAGGAATCGGCATGGAGGTCTCCCGGAACGTTGGTCAGGCGCCGAGGCGCACGATTTTATGGCTGTCATAGGCGATCGCGATAGTCTTCGTCTCCATGTAGAAGTCGAAGGAGTAATCGCCGCCGTCGCGCCCGATGCCCGATTGCTTCACGCCGCCGAACGGGGTTGGCAAATGACGGACATTTTCGGAATTCACCCAGACCATGCCGGCTTCGAGATCGCGCGCGACCCGGTGCGCCCGCCCGGTATCGCGGGTCCATATATAGCCGGCGAGCCCGTAGCGGATATCGTTGGCGATGCGAATCGCGTCGGCTTCATCCTCGAACGGAATCACGGTCAGCGCCGGGCCGAAAATTTCGTCCTGGGCGATCCGCATTCCGCTCGACGCATCGGCATAGAGCGTCGGCTCGACGTAGTTACCCGCTCCGCCCATGGCTCGGCCGCCGCCGGTCAGGATCCTTGCCCCGTCCTTCATCGCCGATGCCGGAAATGACAGGACTTTTTCGCAGTGGCGCGGGTGGATCAGCGGGCCGATTTCGGTCGCGGGGTCGAGCGGCGGACCGACCCTGAGCCGCCGCACCCGGGCAGTGGCTTCGGCGCAGAAACGCTCATAGATCGGCCGGTGAACCAGTGCCCGTGAGGAGGAGGTGCAGCGTTCGCCGTTCAGCGAGTAGATCATGAACAGTGCGGCATCCAGCGCGCGGTCGAAATCGGCATCGTCGAAGACGATCACCGGATTCTTGCCGCCGAGTTCGAAATGCACGCGCTTCA
>DASVGZ010000516.1:0-4118 GCA_036379275.1 Acidiphilium sp.
AGCCGGGCGGACGGTTCTTCTGTCTCGAATTCTCGGCGCTTCAGGTCGCGGTCGCGGCGCCGCTCTACGAGCGCTGGTCGTTCTCGGCCCTGCCGGCGATCGGCCAGGTCATCGCCAAGGATCGGGAGAGCTATCAGTACCTCGCGGAAAGCATCCGCATGTTTCCCGATCAGGACACGCTCGCCGCGATGATGCGCAGGGCCGGTTTCGCGCGGGTCGCCTTCCGCAACCTGACCGGCGGCATCGCCGCGATCCATTCGGGATGGCGGCTGTGAGCGAAATCCTCGCCGGCAGCCGGATCCTGCTGATCGTTTCGGGCGGCATCGCCGCCTACAAATCGCTCGAACTGGTCAGGCTCCTGCGCAAATCGGGCGCCTCGGTGCGCGCGGTGCTGACCCGCGGCGGCGCGGAATTCGTCACCGCCCTGTCGCTTCAGGCGCTGTGCGAGGACCGGGTCTATACCGAACTGTTCTCGCTGACCGACGAGAGCGAGATGGGCCATATCCAGCTCTCGCGCAGCGCCGATCTTCTGGTGGTGGTTCCCGCCTCGGCGGATATTCTCGCGAAAATGGCGGCCGGACTCGCCGACGATCTCGCCACCACGCTTCTTCTCGCGACCGACAAACGGGTTCTGGTCGCACCGGCGATGAACGTGCGGATGTGGGAACATCCGGCGACGATCGCCAATCTCGCCACCCTGCGCGATCGCGGCGTTCTCGTGGCCGGCCCCGACGAGGGGCCGATGGCCTGCGGCGAATTCGGCTTCGGCCGGCTCGCCGAACCGCCGGCGATTCTCGATGCGATCGCGGCCGCGCTCCGCCCGCACGGTGCCTTGAACGGCCGTCATGTCGTGGTCACCAGCGGCCCGACCCACGAGCCGATCGACCCGGTACGCTACATCGCCAATCGCAGTTCCGGCCGGCAGGGCCATGCGATCGCGGCGTCCCTTGCCCGACTCGGCGCGCGCGTCACCCTGGTCTCCGGCCCGGTCGCGCTCGCCGATCCCGCGGGCGTTGCCACCATCCATGTCGAAACCGCGCGCGAGATGCGCGATGCGGTGCGCGCCGCCCTGCCCGCCGACGCGGCGGTGTTCTGCGCCGCCGTCGCCGACTGGCATGTCGAGGCATCGCCGCGGAAGATCAAGAAAACCGGCGCGCCGCCCACCCTGAACCTTACCGAAAATCCCGACATTCTCAGGGAAATTTCCACCCCCGGCGCGCTGCGCCCCTGCCTTGTCGTCGGCTTCGCCGCCGAGACCGAAAACCTGGTCGAACACGCACGGCAGAAACGCGCGCGCAAGGGCTGCGACTGGATCGTCGCCAACCACGTCGGCACCGGGTCGGACGTGATGGGCGGCACTGACAACGAGGTGACACTGGTGACCGAAACCGACATCGACTCCTGGCCGCGTGCCGGCAAGGCCGCGATCGCGGACCGTCTTGCCGCGCGCATCGCGGAGGCCTTGACCAGAGGAGTGCCGACATGAGCATCGCTGTCGCGGTCAAGCGCCTTTCGCATAACGCCGACCTGCCTTTGCCGGATTATGCGACATCGGGCTCCGCCGGGCTCGATCTGCTCGCCGCCGTCGCCGAACCGGTGACCATCGCCCCGCTCGGCCGCGCCCTGATCCCGACCGGCCTCGCGATCGCCCTGCCGCCGGACTACGAATTGCAGATTCGCCCGCGCTCGGGCCTCGCCCTCAAACACGGCATCACCCTGCCGAACAGCCCCGGCACGATCGACGCCGATTATCGCGGCGAAATCCAGATCATCGTGCTGAATGCCGGATCGGAAGCCTTCACGGTCACCCGGGGAATGCGCATCGCCCAGGCGGTGCTCGCGCCGGTGTCCCGGATTGCCTGGCGCGAGACCGCCGATCTCGACCGCACCGCGCGCGAGGCCGGCGGCTTCGGCAGCACCGGAACCGGAGCCGGCCCCGGAAGCATCAATACAGAAATGGCGATGGGCGGCTGACCGGACCCGATCGCCCACACTGGATCGCCCACACTGGATCAGCGGGCACTGGATCAGCGGGCACTGGATCGCCGGCCCGCACCCGCGCATAAACGGGCCGGAATTTCGAGTCATCACAGGATTTCATGCACCAGCTTATCCTCATGCGCCACGGCAAGGCCGAGCGTTCCCGCGCCGACCTTGCCGATCACGATCGCGCGCTCAGCCGGACCGGCCGCGACGCCGCCCTTCGCCTGCGCGACCGCCTGATGCGCCTCGGCATCGAGCCGGACGTGGTTCTGGTTTCCTCCGCGCGCCGCACGCGGGAAACCCTCGACTGCATTTCCTTCTGGGACGAACAGCCGAACGTCGAACGCCTCGATACGCTCTATATGGCGCCGGCCGCGCGGCTGTTCGACCTGATCCGCGACCTGCGCGAGACGATGCGCAGCGTTCTCGTTCTCGGCCATAATCCCGGCATCCATGAACTGGCGCTCGCCCTCGCCGCCGGCACGCCCGCCGGATCGGAAGCGCACCGGCAACTCACCGACGGGTTTCCGCCCGCGCGGCTGGCCGACTTCGTGATCCTCACGCCATGGCGGGATCTCAGGGCCGGCAGTGCGCGGCTGCAACGGGTGATCGACCCGCCGGAAGCCCTCGAATCGGTATAAAACCCATATAAATCATGTTGCAGGCGCGAAGGTTGCGTGATCGGGGCAGAACGACTTACAGTAACGGGGAGCCAATGCGGCGGCGCCTGGACTGATGAAATAATCTTTCGTCCGGCCGCCGTTCCGATCTGACAAGGGAATGATGATCATGAGCAGCACAGCCGCCACCGCCCAGGCGACCCACGCGACCGTCACGCTTCCAGGTTCCGGCAAGACCGCCGAACTCCCGCTGCTGTCCGGCACGCTCGGCCCGCAGGTCGCCGATATCCGAAAGCTTCAGTCCCAGGCCGGGATTTTCACTTTCGACCCCGGCTATGGCGAAACCGCCTCCTGCGAAAGCAAAATCACCTATATCGACGGCGATGCCGGGGTTCTGCTCTATCGCGGCTACCCGATCGCCCAGCTCGCCGAGAAATCGACCTTCCTCGAAGTCGCCTATCTGCTGCTCTATGGCGACCTGCCGACCGAAACGCAGTTCAAGGACTTCACGCACGGCATCACCATGCACACCATGCTGCATGACCAGGTTCGCCGGTTCTGGGACGGCTTCCGGCGCGACGCCCACCCGATGGCTGTTCTGTGCGGCATCGTCGGTGCGCTCTCGGCCTTCTACCCTGACAGCGTGAACGTGAACGACCCGCGCGAGCGCGAGATCAGCGCCTTCCGCCTGATCGCGAAAATTCCCACCATCACCGCCTGGGCCTACAAATATTCCATCGGCCAGCCCTTCATGTATCCGCGCAACGATCTCTCCTACGCGGAAAATTTTCTCTACATGATGAACGCGGTTCCGCCCGAACCCTACGAGAAGAACCCGATCCTCGCGCGCGCGATGGATCTGATCATGATCCTTCATGCCGATCATGAGCAGAACGCCTCGACCTCGACGGTGCGGCTCGCCGGCTCCACCGGCGCCAACCCGTTCGCCTGCATCGCGTCGGGCATCGCCGCCCTCTGGGGGCCGGCGCATGGCGGCGCCAACGAGGCGGTTCTGAAAATGCTTGCCGAGATCGGCGACAAAAAGAACATCAAGACCTTCATCTCCGAGGTGAAGGACAAGAACAGTCACACCAAGCTGATGGGTTTCGGCCACCGGGTGTATAAAAACTACGACCCGCGCGCGAAGATCATGCAGAAAACCTGCTACGAGGTTCTGGGTGAACTCGGCATCAAGAACGAACCGCTGCTCGACCTCGCCATGGAACTGGAGAAAATCGCCCTGGAAGACGATTATTTCGTCTCCCGCAAGCTGTATCCGAATGTCGATTTCTATTCGGGCATCATCCTGAAGGCGATGGGCTTCCCCACCACCATGTTCACCCCGCTCTTCGCGATGGCCCGCACCACCGGCTGGATCAGCCAGTGGATGGAAATGATGGCGGACCCGCAGAACCGGATCGGCCGGCCGCGCCAGCTTTATACCGGTGCGCCGCAGCGCGACTACGTCGAAATCGGCAAGCGCGGCTGAACCATATCGAGTGCCCACCCGGGGGG
>DASVGZ010000517.1:0-6182 GCA_036379275.1 Acidiphilium sp.
GCATGGGCTTCGACCGGGAGACCAGCGTGGTGAACGCCGATTGCCGCTCCTGGGACATTCCCAATCTCTGGGTCTGCGATGGCTCGGTGTTTCCGACCGTCGGCGGCGTCAATCCGGCCCTGACCATCCAGACCGTCGCGCTGCGCACCGCCGACCGGATCAAAACCCTCGCCCGGCGCGGGGAACTATGAAATTTCACGATGTCGATGACATTCCGTCATCGCGAACGAAGTGAACCGATCCACCTTCCCGCAGGAAGACTCGTCATCGCGAGGCGGTGAAGTCGCCGTGTCGATCCATATTATCTAACTATACGTCATTTTCACTATTGACAACCGGATCAAAAATGTTCATATTCCGTTCGTGAATTCGGACACACCATCATCAACCCCGACTCCGGCCCGGACCATCGAGGCCCTGATCCGCCTCATCGAAGCCCTCTGCGCCATCATCGGCTGCTGGAGCGGAACCGGCGCGTCCAACGCAAGACAGCTCGCCCGGTCCGTGCAAACCCTGCGCGACCTCGCCGAGCAGGTCCGCGCCATCCATGCCGACCGCACGGCCGCCGCGACCGCCGACCGTCCCGAAGCCCGCCGTCCGGGCATTATCCGCCATAACTGGATTCGTCATCACGAGCGAGTCACGCGAATGCGTGCATTCGCACGACGAGTGATCCATCTTTCGGCGGGTGGACTCCTCATCGCAGGCAACCCCGCCACACGAGCAGTCCACCACGTCGCACGCGCACCGCCCTGACCACGCACAACACACGCCCGCCCAACCCTGTCCGAAAACCATCGGACGGGGCCGTTGGCGTTGCGCAAGTCGTCGCCTCCGGGCAAACCTCCGCCCATGACCGCATCGACCCACGCACTGGTCCTGTTCTCCGGCGGGCAGGACAGCGGCACCTGCCTCGCTTACGCGCTCGACCGCTACGATCATGTCGAGACCATCGGCTTCTCCTACGGCCAGCGCCACGCGGTCGAACTCGGCTGCCGCGCTCCGCTGCGCGAGGCGATTGCCACGCTGCGCCCCTGGCGCGCGAGCCTCGGCCCCGATCACATGCTGGATATCGAATCCGCCCTCGCCGCTCTCGGCGCCACCGCGATGACCGCCGATATCGCGATCGAGACCACCGAGGCCGGCCTGCCCAACACCTTCGTTCCCGGCCGCAACCTGCTGTTTCTCACCTATGCCGCCGCCCTCGCCTACCGGCGCGGCATCGGCGTCCTTGTCGGCGGCATGTGCGAGACCGATTATTCCGGCTACCCCGATTGCCGCAGCGCCACCATGGCGGCGATGCAGTCCGCCCTCGGCCTCGGACTCGACCGCCCCGTCGCGATCGACACCCCGCTGATGCGCCTCGACAAGGCCGACACCTGGCGCCTCGCCGAAACCGTTGGCGGTCCGCAACTGGTCGAAATCATCCGGGTGGGAAGCCATAGCTGCTATCTCGGCGACCGCACCGCCCTGCACGACTGGGGCTATGGCTGCGGTACCTGCCCCGCCTGCACCCTGCGCGCCTCGGGCTGGCGGCGATACCGCGTCGCCTGACCCGTCCCGAAGCCGGCACGTCCGGAAAAATGTGATTTCCCGCATGATTTTCGGGCCGGGCCCGGTATCCTGAATACCGGTTTCATGATACAAGCCACGCCCGAAACCCGGAGTCGGCCTCGTGCCGGCATCCGTCTCCAGCCCCCGGGATACATACAGCGGGGCACATACAGGATGGCAACGCCTCCGTCATGCTGTATACACATCGGAAGCGTTCGCCCCGCGCGACGACCCGATGCGCCCGACTTGATTGCCAAACCCGATGCCGAACCCCCGCGAACGCCGCGGCCCGCGATGAACAGGTTGCCAGAACAATGAAGACGATCAACGCAATCCGCATGGGCGGATCAGACATCCTCCCGCTGGTGGAGGGCGGCAAGGGCGTCGCCGTCTCGAACGGATACACCGCCGGGCGATGGGCGGCGTCGGGCGGCGTCGGCACGTTCAGCGCGGTCAACGCCGACAGCTATGACGACCAGGGCCGGGTGATCCCGCAGATCTATCAGGGCCACACACGGCGCGAGCGGCACGAGGAACTGGTCGAATTCGCGATCCGGGGCGGCATCGCCCAGGCCCGCCGCGCGCATGAGGAAGCCGGCGGTCAGGGCCGCATCCACGCCAACATCCTGTGGGAAATGGGCGGCGCCGAGCGGGTCATCACCGGCATTCTCGAAGGCGCAAGGGGGCTGATCAACGGCATCACCTGCGGCGCCGGAATGCCCTACCGCCTGTCCGACATCGCAACCCGGTTCAACGTCCACTACTACCCGATCATCTCCTCCGCCCGCGCTTTCAACGCGCTGTGGCGGCGCGCCTATCACAAGGCGGCCGACCTGATGGGCGGCGTCGTCTACGAAGACCCCTGGCTGGCCGGCGGGCATAACGGCCTGTCCAACTCCGAAGATCCGGCGAAACCGGAAAGCCCGCTGCCCCGGGTCACGGCGCTGCGCCGCCTGATGCGCGAATTCGGCCTCGACCAGACCCCGATCATCATGGCCGGCGGCGTCTGGTGGCTGGAGGAATGGGAAGACTGGATCGACAACCCCGAACTCGGCCCGATCGCCTTCCAGTTCGGCACCCGCCCCCTGCTCACCCGCGAAAGTCCGATCAGCGACGCCTGGAAGCAGAAACTGCTCACCCTGAAAGAGGGCGATGTCTTCCTCAATCATTTTTCGCCGACCGGGTTCTATTCCAGCGCGGTGAACAACGACTTCATCCAGAGCCTGCGCGCGCGCAGCGCGCGGCAGGTCGTCTATGCCTCCGAGCCGGTCGGCGCACACACCGCCGAATACGGCGTCGGCCCGCGCAAACGCCCGGTCTGGCTCGACCCGGCCGACCTCCAGCGGGTGCAGGAATGGGAAAGCCAGGGCTTTGTCGAGGCTTTGCGCACCCCGGATTCGACGCTTGTGTTCGAAACCCCGGAGGCCGCCTCACAGATCCGGATCGATCAGGTCAACTGCATGGGCTGCCTGTCGCATTGCCAGTTCTCCAACTGGGCGCAGGAAGGGCCGGACTACAACACCGGCAAGAAGGCCGACCCGCGCAGTTTCTGCATCCAGAAAACCCTGCAGGACATCGCGCATGACGGCGAGGATCCGGCCTCGGTCGACCGCAACCTGATGTTCAGCGGCCATAACGGCTTCCGCTTCGGCTCCGACCCGTTCTACTCCAACGGCTTCATCCCGACAGTGAAGCAACTGGTCGAACGCATCCTGACCGGCCGGTAGCCCCGCTCACCACACGAATTCGGGCACGATCGCATCCGGCCGCGCGCCGAACCGCGCCATTTCCGAATCGAGCCCGGCCGTGTCCGCCCCGGCGAGAATGCCGGTGCGCACCAGAAGCGTGCGGCAACCCTGCGCCGCCGCTCCGGCGATGTCGTGCTCGATCGAATCGCCCACGCCGACGATCCGCCTGCGGGAAATTCCCGGCAGACGCCTGAACGCCGCCGCGTAGATCTGCGGATGCGGCTTGCCGAACCACAATACCGTCCCGCCCGCCGCGCGATAGGCATCGGCCAGCGCGCCCGCGCCCGGATACAGCGCTCCGCCCACCATCATAACCCGGTCCGGATTGGTGCAGATCGCCGGAATCCCGCGCCGGGCCGCCGGCTCCAGCCGCACCCACAGCGCGTCATAGCCATGCCGGTCGGTCTCCGACCCCGCGAGCATCACCAGATCGGCGTCCCTCGCATCCTCGACCAGTTCGACATCGAAGCCGTCCAGAATGTCCAGCGACCGGCCGCGCGCGAACAGCAGAACCCGGCAGTGCCGGCGCAGCACGGCAGGCGGATCGGCGCTGAGCGCGGCCCACGCCACCTCGCCGGACGACAGAGAGGCCTCGTAGCACTCCTTGCCGATCCCCATGGCGTCAAGCCGCTCTTCATTGAGCCACCCGCGCCGCCCGGAATTCGACAGCAGGATCACCTTTTTCCCCGCCGCGCGCAGCCGCCTCAGCGCATCCACCGCTCCGGGACAGGGGTTTTCGCCGTCATGGATGGTGCCGAACTGATCGACCAGAAACCCGTCCGCCACATCCTCCAGCGCCGCAAGACCCGGGATCATCCGCATGATCCCGCTCCGCGCAGCGCCAGAAATGCGGCGCCGCAAGCCGCCTCGGTCTGCCGTGCCGCCCGAACCTCGATGCCCAGGATCCGCGCGCGCAATGCGGTCCAGACCGGGTTCGCCGCACCCCCGCCCACGGTCAGCACACGGCGTACCGGCGGCGCGCCCAGCTCCGCGAGCCGCCGGTAGCCGAGCGCCTCGATCCGCGCCAGCCCTTCCAGCATTCCGTGCAGGAACCGCGCGTCATCGTCCGGACGCGGCGTGAGACGCGGCTGCAATGCGGGATCGTTGACCGGAAACCGCTCGCCCGGCGCGGGCAGCGGATAATAATCGAGCCCCGAATCCCGCGCCGGATCGATCCGTTTCGACAGATCCGCGATCCGCCCGGGGGAGAAAAATCGCGCCAGCACGGCCGCGCCGGCATTCGCCGCCCCGCCGGGCAGGAATTTTCCGAGCAACTTATGACTGTAGATGCCGTAATCCGGCGCGAAGACCGGCCGGTCCGACAGCAGCTTCAGGGTCAGGGTCGAGCCCAGCGCGGTCACCCCGTCGCCTGGCCCGGCCGCTCCGGTCGCGAGAAACGAGGCGCAGCCATCGGTGGTTCCGGCGACGATCCGCACGTCGCGCCGGAACCCGAATCGCACGGCGATCGCGGGTGAAACCGTCCCGACCGCCTCGCCCGGCTCGACGACGCGCGGTAGCAAGGCGCGGTCGAGACCGAGACCGCCGATCCAGTCCGGCCAGACGCCCGCAACCGGATCGTAGCCCGATTTCAGCGCATTATTGGCATCCGATACGCCCTCTGATACGCCATCTGGCGCGCTCAGCCGATGGGCGATCCAGTCCGCCTCGTGCAGAATATGCCCAAGCCCGGCACGGCCTTGCCATTCCAGCATCCGCGCCAGCGGCGAGGTCGCGCCATGGGCGGCGGACTCGCGCGGCGCGACAGCGGCAACCCGCGCCACCGCTTCCGCTCCCGCCTTGTCGTTGTAGAGCGAGGCCGGACCGAGCGGCACGCCGTCCGCACCGGTCGCGATGATCGTGCCGGACGTGCCATCGACCGCGATCGCATCGACCGCAGCCGGATCGGTCACGGCACGGAACGACTCCAGCGCCACCTCGACCGCCCGCCAGATCGCACCGGGATCGCGCCGGTCCCCAGCCGCGATCGGCGCCGATCCCTGACCGAGCACCGCACCGCCGGTCTCGACCGCGACCGCCCTGACCCCGGAGGTACCGAGGTCGATCCCGAGCCCTACCTTGACCTTGGCTGTCACCGCTTCAATCCCTGCCGGTAGGTCTCCGCCTCCCAGCCGAGCAGTCCGGCGTCCTCGTCCCGGTCCAGCGCGGCCAGTGCCGCACCGGACGGGACCCGCGCCGCGACATCGGCGAGACAGCCCATCATCGCCAGCGCCGAGGCCGAGGCATCGCGCCGCACCAGAGCGCCCGCGCCCGGCACCAGCGCGAACGGCGCCTTGGTTTCGGGCCATTCGGCGACGCCGGGACCGAGAAAGATCACATGATCGGGATAGAGCGATCCCGCCCGTGCCACCGCGAGCGAGGCCGGATCGGCCGCCAGCGCGTGCAGCGCCGGATCGGTCGCCGGCAGATACTCCGTCCCCGCCGCCAGCGCCGCAAGCCGTTTGACATCCGCACCCGGTGTCGCACGCGGCGCCACGTCGAGCCGCGCGGCCACGGTATCGAGCAGCGCCATCGCTGCGGGAACCGTCTCTGCGGCCACGGTCAGGCCATGATTGCCAAGCACGTAGATGTCGAAACCCGGTCGCGCCGCGACCACTTCGGCGAGCGGCTGGCCGGGCCTTGCATAAGGAAGAAATGCGAAATTCAGCCCATGCAGCGCGCGCGCCAGAATCGTCGCGGCATCCGCGCGCACTGCCGCTGCAATGGTCGCGACGCAATGCACATGCAGAACCACCGGCGCCGGGATCAGGGCGTGCATCGCGGTCTCGATCGAGGGGCGCAGCGCCGCTCCCGCGCGGGCGAACCGCGCCGCATTGCCGACATCCTCGCCCCGCGCGAAGGCCTCCCGCAGGGCGCCGAGGC
>DASVGZ010000518.1:0-4124 GCA_036379275.1 Acidiphilium sp.
TCCCACCGGGACGACGGTCTTCACGATCGTCGCATCCAGCGCCTCGAATCCCGCATAGTCGATGGTGTCGTAAAGTTCGGCCCGTGTCTGCATCGCGTCGATGCAGTGCTGCGCGCCGCCGTCGCGCCTGATCGCGGCATAGAGCGTCTCGACCGCTTTCGCCGAAACCCGCAGGCTGGTGACCGGCCAGATCACCATGCGATAGCCCATCGCCTCGAACTCGCTCGCGGTGAAAAACGGTGTCCTGCCGAATTCGGTCATGTTGGCGAGCAGTGGAACACCCGGCATCCTCGCCGCGAATTCACGAAACATCTCGGCGCTGTAGAGATCTTCCGGAAAGATCGCATCCGCTCCGGCCTCGACATAGCGCTTCGCGCGCGCCACCGCGCCGTCGATCCCTTCGCTCGCCGCGGCATCGGTCCGCGCGATCACCACCAGATGCCGGCGGGCGTGAACCGCCGCCGCCACCTTGGTCGCCATGTCGTTCGGATCGACCAGCTTCTTGTCGTTCAGATGACCGCATTTCTTGGGCAGGATCTGATCCTCGATATGCACGGCGGCCGCGCCGGCATCCTCGAAGCTGCGCACCATGTGCATGGCGTTCAGCGCCTCGCCGTAGCCGGTATCGCCATCGACCAGAACCGGCAGGCCCGAGGCGCGCGCCACCTGACGGATGAAGAAGCACACCTCGTCGATGGTGATGATACCGAGATCGGGCAATCCCATCGATGCGGTCATCGCCGCGCCCGAAAGATAGCAGGCCTCGAACCCGGCGCGCTTTGCCTGTTGGGAAGCCAGCCCGTTGTGGGCACCGGGAATTTGCAGAATCCCGGGCCGTGCGAGCAGGTCGCGAAACCGCTCGCCGGCGGGGCGGGTCGGAACGCCGCTCGCGCTCAGATAGGTCATCGCCGCGCCCTCAGCCCCGCTGCCCGATCGGCACGAATGTCAGATCCTCCGGCCCGACATAATTCGCCGACGGCCGGATGATCTTGTTGTCGATTCGCTGCTCGATCACGTGCGCGCTCCAGCCCGCTGTGCGCGAGATCACGAACAGGGGCGTGAACATCGCGGTCGGCACCCGCATCATGTGGTAGGATACCGCGCTGAACCAGTCGAGATTGGCGAACATCCTCTTGGTGTCATGCATCACGCTCTCGATCCGCTCGGCGATCGAGAACATCTTCATCGCTCCCGCCTTTTCCGACAGAGTATGCGCCACCCGCTTGATCACCACGTTGCGTGGATCGGAAACCGTGTAGACCGGATGACCGAACCCGATGATCACCTCCCGCGCCTCGATCCGCCGGCGGATATCCGCCTCGGCCTCGTCCGGCGTCGCGTAGCGCTTCTGCACCTCGAACGCGAATTCGTTGGCGCCGCCATGCTTCGGGCCGCGCAGCGCGCCGATCCCGCCGGTGATCGCCGAATACATGTCCGATCCGGTACCGGCGACGACCCGTGCCGCGAAGGTCGAGGCGTTGAACTCGTGCTCGGCATAGAGAATGAGCGAGGTGTGCATCGCGCGCACCCAGTCCGCATCCGGCTCCCGCCCGTGCAGAAGGTGCAGGAAATGCCCGCCGATCGAGACATCGCCGGTCTCAACCTCGATGCGCTTGCCGTTGGTGCTGAAATGATACCAGTAGAGCAGCATCGAACCGAGCGAGGCCATCAGCCGGTCGGCGATGTCGCGTGCGCCCTGCGGGTCATGGTCGTGCGCCTCGGGCAAAACGCAGCCGAGCGCGGAGGTCGCCGTGCGCATCACATCCATCGGGTGCGCCGAGGCGGGAAGCGCTTCCAGAACCTGCTTCACCGCGGCCGGAATTCCCCGCATCGCCCGCAACTTCGTCTGATAGGCCGAAAGCTCCGCCGTGTTCGGCAAAGCGCCGTGAACCAGAAGATGGGCGATTTCCTCGAAGGTGCAACTCTCGGCGACATCGAGGATATCGTAGCCGCGATAATGCAGATCGTTGCCGGTCTTGCCGACGCTGCATAACGCTGTGTTGCCGGCCGCAACACCCGAGAGAGCGACCGACTTCTTGGGCTTCGGAGCCACGGTTTCGTTCATGGATACTGTCTCCGCTGCATGTCTCTAGAAAATTCCCGGCTTGCCCTCGTTCAGCGCGCCCGCCGGCAAAGCGACGTTGAGTCGCCCGAGTTCGCCGGCCGGTAGGCGCGGCAATTCCTGGACCGCTTCGAGGAATCGCGCCGATTCTCGCGCGGAAACGATGCCGTCGGTCAGGGTCTCGAACTTGCGGATGTAATCCGCGCGCCCGAACGGATGCGCACCCAGCGAATGCGCATTCGCGACAGCGAGTTCGTCGATCAGGGTCGAGCCGTCCCTGAACGTGATCTCAATGCGTCCGCCGAATGCCTTCTCGTTCGGGTCGGTCGTGTGATAGCGCCGCGTCCATTCCGGATCCTCGCGGGTCTCGATCTTGTGCCAAAGCCGCACCGTGTCCGCACGCTGCGCCCGCTTCGGCGCATAGCTGTCGACGTGGTGCCACCGCCCGTCCTGCAACGCGACCGCGACAATATACATGATCGAATGATCCAGCGTCTCGCGCGACGCTTTCGGATCCATCTTCTGCGGATCGTTCGCGCCGGTTCCGATCACGTAATGGGTGTGATGCGAGGTGTGGATCACGATAGTCTTGATCGCCTCGAAATCGGCGATCCGTTCGCGCATCCGGAACGCAAGGTCGATCAGCGCCTGGCTCTGGTATTCCGCCGAATGTTCCTTCGTGAAACTGTCCAGAATCGCGCGCTTGGCCTCGCCCTTTTCGGGCATCGGTACCTGATAGACGGCATCGCGTCCGCCCAGCATCCAGGCGATCACGCTGTCCTCACCCTCGTAGACCGGGCTCGGCGCACCCTCGCCACGCATCGCCCGGTCGACCGCCTCGATCGCGAGTTTGCCGGCATGGGCCGGAGCATAGGCCTTCCACGAACTGATCTCGCCCTTGCGCGACTGGCGGGTCGTGAAACTGACATGCACGGCCTGCTGCACCGCCTGGAAAATCACCTCCTGCTTCAGGCCGAGCAGCGTGCCGATACCCGCGGCCTGCGCGGGGGCGAGATGGGCGATGTGATCTTTTTTCCACTCGTGCAGACAGATCGCGCGCACAAGATTGATCTGGATTTCATAGCCGGTGGCGATGCCGCGGATCAGGTCGCGCCCGCTGCACTCAAGGCTCTGCGCGACCGCGAGAATCGGCGGAATGTTGTCGCCCGGATGCGAATAGTCGGCGGCCAGGAACGTGTCGTGATAATCGAGTTCGCGCACCGCCGTGCCGTTCGCCCAGGCGGCCCATTCGGGGCTCACGGTCTTGCGCGCGGGCAGGCCGAACACGGTCGCCCCGCCGCGCCGCGTATGGCCCAGCGCCATGTCACGGGCGGTCACCACCGGTTTGCGATTGACCGAGGCGATCGCCACCGAGGCATTGTCGATCATCCGGTTGACGATCATCTCGCTGACATCCTTCGTCACCGCGACCTTGTCGGCGGCGACACCGGCGATCGTCCAGGCAAGCTGGTCCTCGCGGGAGAGCAGGGATTTCGAGGGATGGACCCTCACGTCATGCAGCTTCATTCGGCGTCCGTTCCGTCATCGGGGGCATATGCCCCGGGCCATGTCCGGGTGGACCATCGCCAATCCGGCATGACATGGGAAGCAAAATCTTGTAATTTGTTTCCAAAAATTTTTATCGTTTTGCGAAGATTGTAAATTCATGCGGGAACAGAAACTCTATGCCGGGTCGCGGCTGCGCGGCCTGCGCGAGAAGGCCGGGCTGCGGCAGGCGCATCTCGCGGAGCGGCTTGGGCTGTCGCCGAGCTATCTCAGCCAGATCGAGAGCGACCGAAGGCCGATCCCGGCATCGCTGCTCCCGGCGATCGCCGCCCTGTTCGGCGTGCCGCCGACCTGGTTCGGCAATCTCGACGATCTGCGCCAGGTCGAGGAACTCGAGGCGGTCAGCGCCGATCCGCTGTTCGGCAAGGGGCCGCTGAGCATTCCGCTCGCCCGCGCGGCGGTGCGCGACGCACCGGAACTGACCGAGCGTTTTCTCGCCCTGTACGGCGCCTACCGTGCGCTGGTCGACCGCCACGCCATGCTGCAATCGAAGGTC
>DASVGZ010000519.1:0-4941 GCA_036379275.1 Acidiphilium sp.
TGACGGCGGCGCAATTCCTCGGCCTCGAACAGAACCGGCTCGGGTGCATCGGTTTTCACGATATGGTCGATCACCGTGATCCGCTTCGTCCAGGCACCGAAATCCTGCCGTGCCGCGAGATCGTCCATCATCTCGTCGAAATGGTAGAAACGGGACTGGTCGAGATCGACCGCGATGGTTTCGCCCGGGCCGACCCGGCCGCGCTCGACGATCCGGCTCTCGTCGAGCTTGACCATGCCGGTTTCCGACCCGACGATCAGAAGATCGTCGTTGGTGCGGGTATAGCGCAGCGGTCTGAGACCGTTGCGGTCGAGCCCGGCGAGGACGAAACGCCCGTCGGTCGCGGCGATCGCGGCCGGGCCGTCCCACGGTTCCATCACCACGTTGCAATAGAGAATGAGGTCGCGGTGCGCCTGCTTCATCGTCGCGTCCGCGCCGATGGAGGGCGGGATCAGCATGACTTTCGCCATCGGCGCGTCGCGCCCGCCGCGAACCATCAGTTCGAATACCGCATCGAGCGTCGCTGTGTCGGAACTACCGGCCTGGATCACCGGCTTGATGTCGTCGAGATAGTCGTCGAGGCCGTCGGCGGCGAGCCGGGTTTCGTGGCTCTTCATCCAGTTGACGTTGCCGGCAAGGGTGTTGATCTCGCCGTTATGGGCAAGCATCCGGAACGGCTGGGCGAGCCGCCAGGTGGGAAAGGTGTTGGTCGAATAGCGCTGGTGATAGATCGCGAACCGCGAGACGAAGCGCGGGTCGAGCAGGTCCGGGTAGAAGACGGTCAGGCTTTCCGCAAGGAACATGCCTTTGTAGATGATTGACCGGCAGGACAGCGAGCAGATGTAGAGTTCGGCGATCTGCGCCTCGATCGCGGCCTTCTCGATCCGCCGGCGGATGACGAAGAGATCGCGCTCGAACTCGGATTCGGAATGGCCGAGCGTGTTCCAGATCATGATCTGTTCGATTTCAGGCCGCGTGGCATTGGCTTTCTCGCCGATGCAGGACACGTCGATCGGCACCTGGCGCCAGCCATAGATGCGATGGCCGAAATTGAGGATTTCGGTTTCGATGATCTGCCGGCAGCGCTCCTGCGCGGAAAGATCAGTCTTCGGCAGGAACACCATGCCGACCGCGACCGGCCCCTTGCGCATCCGGTCGCCGCCGCGTTCCACTGCCTCGGCGAAGAAATCCTGCGGGATTTCCACGTGAATTCCCGCGCCGTCGCCGGTCTTGCCGTCGGCGTCGACCGCGCCGCGATGCCAGACCGCCTTGAGCGCGTCGATCGCGGCGACCACGACATCGCGGCGCTTTTTGCCGTCGAGGGCGGCGATCAGCCCGACGCCGCAGGCATCGTGCTCCTGCGAGGCGTCGTAACTCCCGGCGATGCGCGCGGCATTCTCATGCCAGGCGGCGACGAAGCCGGAACCGGTTTCGAGTGAGATTTCCGGGGCGATTTTCTGGGTCATTGCGTTACTCCGCCGCCACGGCCAGGGCATCCGCCCCGCGCACAGCGTTCTGTTCGAGATAGGTGTGCATCGCCGCCGCCGCGTCGCGGCCTTCGCGGATCGCCCAGACCACGAGGCTGGCACCGCGCACGATGTCGCCCGCCGCGAAGACGCCGGGCAGCGAGGTTGCGAAGCTTTTCGGATCGACCTTCACCGTGCCCCAGCGGGTGAGCGCGAGGTCTTTCTCGCCGAACGCCTCGGGCATGTCCTCGGGGTCGAAGCCGAGCGCCTTGATCACCAGATCCGCCTCGACGGTGAAGGCGGATTCGTGGATCGGCTCGACCGTCTGCCGCCCGGACGCATCGGCAAGGCCGAGATGCATCCGGATCGTCCGCACGCCGGTGACCCGCTCGTCGCCGAGAAAGGCCTCGGGCGCCGCGAGCCAGGTGAATTTCACCCCCTCGTCCTCGGCGTTGGCGACCTCGCGCATCGAGCCCGGCATGTTGGCGCGGTCGCGCCGGTAGAGGCAGGTGACCGAGGCGGCGTTCTGCCGGATCGCGGTGCGCACGCAGTCCATCGCGGTGTCGCCGCCGCCGATCACCACCACCCGCTTGCCTCCGGCATCGAGCAGGCCGGAATCGAAATCGGGCACCGTATCGCCGAGACATTTGCGGTTGGAGGCGATCAGGTAATCGAGCGCGGGCACGATGCCGGGCAGGCCGGAGCCGGGGGCGGCGATCTCGCGCGCCTTGTAGACGCCGGTCGCGATCAGGATCGCGTCGTGCCGGTCGCGCAGGGCGGCGAACCCCTGGGTCCGGCCGATATCCTGATTCAGGTGGAAAACGATGCCGCCATCGGCGAGCCAGGCGTGGCGCCGCTCGACGATCGACTTGTCGAGCTTGAAGCCTGGAATTCCGTAGATCATCAGGCCGCCGATCCGGTCGTGCCGGTCATAGACATGCACCGCATAGCCCTGCTGACGCAGTGCCTCGGCGGCGGCGAGACCGGCCGGCCCGGCGCCGATGATGCCGACCGACTGGCCGCGCTCGCGGCGCGGGCGGATCGGCCGGACCCAGCCGTTTTCGAACGCGGTATCCGTGATGTACCGCTCGATCGCGCCGATCGTCACGGTTCCGTGGCCGGACTGTTCGAGGGTGCAGGCCCATTTCGCCTCGCACAGCCGGTCCTGCGGGCAGATCCGGCCGCAGATTTCAGGGAATGTATTGGTCGCGGCGGAAACCTCGTAGGCTTCCTCCAGACGCCCCTCGGAGGAGAGCTTCAGCCAGTCGGGGATGTTGTTCCCGAGCGGGCAATGGATCTGACAGAACGGAACGCCGCACTGGCTGCACCGGCTGGCCTGGGCACGTGCGCTGTCCTGATCGAGATGCTGGTAAATCTCTCCGAAATCGGTGCGCCGTTCGCCTGCCCCGCGCTTGACCGGGGTCTGTTGAGGCAGGCGAACGAATTGCTGCATGTGCTCGGTCATTCCGCACAACTCCGTTTCGGTATGTCTGTGTCCGAAGCGGGTTTAACCGAGCCAAAGCCGGTATGCCAGCAATAATTCACTTATAGGTCATTTATTATGACCTTATTTTTTGATTTTCTGCGTTGCGAAAACAGATTGGCGGCAATTCATACGATAATAGGTCCGATTTGTTTACTGTTTCGATTTGAACTATTCCTTGTGCCCGGCGGGGCGGTAGCGGCGCAGGTAATCCGGCACCACGAGGCGCATCGGCGTCGGCGTGATACCGAGCGCCTCGAGCCCCATCGAACCTTCTGCCACCACATTGTCGCGGCGGAGCAGTAAAAGCTGGTCGCGGGTCAGCATTCTGCCGGGCAGGTGTTCCAGCACGCTCGCCTCGAGCATGGCGAGCCAGCGCGGAACCGTGACCAGGGTGCGGTGCCGGCGGGTTTCGACGAGAACCTCGTCAATCAGATCGCGAAAGCTCCGGATATCCGGCCCGCCGAGTTCGAAAATCCGGCCCTGCGTGTCGGCCCGGTCGAGTCCGGCCAGCACCGCTGCCGCGACATCGCCGGCATAGACCGGCTGAAACCGGGTCGCTCCCTCGAACACCGGCAATATCGGGAACAGCGCCGCCATCCGGCCGAGCAGGTTGAGAAACCGGTCCTCCGGTCCGAACACGACCGAAGGACGCAGGATCACAGCGCCCGGAAAGGTGGAACGCACCACCGCCTCGCCCAGTCCCTTGGTGCTCGCATAGCGGCTTCGGGCTGCCGGATCGGCGCCGAGCGCCGAAACATGCACGAAGGCGCGCACGCCCGCCTCCGCCGCGATCCGGGCCAGCGCTCCGGCGCCATGGTGGTGAATGCGGTCGAAATCGCCAGGCCGGCGTTCGGCGATGATGCCAACGAGATTGATCACACTATCCGCGCCCTCGATCGCCCGGGTCATGTCGGCCTCGTTACCGAGCGGCGCGTAAAGCGGAACGATCTGCCCGACCCGGCCGAGCGGGCGCAGGGCCATACAGCGCTCGGGCGTGCGGGTCGCGGCCCGCACGATGAAGCCGCGATCGGCCAGATTTTTCACCACGTAGCGGCCGATGAAGCCGGAGGCGCCGAATACCGTCGCGATTCTGCTGGAGGCCATGATTGCTCCTGGGGCTCGTTCCATATGAGGAGGCTGGTTGCCCGATTGCGAGGCCCGCGACAACCGTTCACCGTGCATTGACGCACTCGCGGAGCTTCGCTACAGGGCTGCCCAGCGGGACGGGCCGGACTGGCGCCGTTCCCTCGAGCCTCCTTGCCCAGGTGGCGGAATGGTAGACGCGCAGGTTTCAGGTACCTGTGGCCGCAAGGCTGTGGAAGTTCGAGTCTTCTCCTGGGCACCAGGTTTTCTCCGAAGCACGATGCCGGATCGGATCGAAGCATGAGCCAGACGCAGTTCGCCGCCGGGGCGACCATTCATATTCATCGCAACGACCTGCCCGACGGCGTCGGTTTCGGCGCGATGGTCGCGATCGACACCGAGACGATGGGGCTCGATCCGCGCCGCGACCGGCTCTGTCTGGTCCAGCTTTCGGCGGGGGACGGAGTGGCGCACCTTGTGCAGATCGTCCCTGAGTCGCTGGGCGGGCGCGGCGCTGACTGCCCGAACCTCAGACGGCTGCTGACCGACCCCGGTGTGACCAAGCTGTTCCATTTCGCGCGATTCGATGTCGCGATGCTGTACCACGCGCTCGGCGTGACGGTTTCTCCGGTGATCTGCACGAAAATCGCCTCGAAACTGGTGCGTACCTATACCGATCGCCACGGGCTGAAGGATCTCTGCCGGGATCTGATCGGGGTGGAGATTTCCAAGCAGCAGCAGACCAGCGACTGGGGCGCCCTCGAACTCAGCCCCGAGCAATGCGCCTACGCCGCATCCGACGTGCTGCATCTGCACGCGATCTGGGCCCGGCTCGACGCACTTCTGGTTCGCGAGGGACGGCGCGACATCGCCCGGGGATGCTACGATTTCCTGCCGGTGCGCGCG
>DASVGZ010000520.1:0-4317 GCA_036379275.1 Acidiphilium sp.
GACCCCGTGGACATCGCCGGACCGGATGACACCGTTCTGGCGCGCGGACTCACCGCCTATTCGAGCGCCGATACACGGTTGATCGCAAAGCATCACACCGATGAGATCGAATCGTTGCTCGGCTGGCGCGGCCGGGACGAAATCGTCCATCGCGACGACCTCGTCCTGCTCACGGGAGCGGCCTGATCAGGCCGCCTTGTCCCAGAGCGGGGCAAAACTCGGGTCGACGAAGCGATGGGATTTAGGCAGGGCGGCGATGATGGCCCGGTCCTCATCGTCGAGCACGATATCGAGCACGGCGAGATTGGCTTTCTGGCTTTCCAGCCGCGCGGCCTTCGGGATCGCCGCCACACCGTCCTGGTCGAGCAGCCATTTCAGGGCGATCTGCGCCGGGGTGACGCCGTGCTTCGCGGCAATGCCGATCAGGCCCTGATAATCGCGGAGTCTGCCCTGTGCCAGAGGGCAATAGGCGGTCACCGCGATGTCGTGGCGCCGCGCATAATCCAGCACTGCGCTCTGATTCAGCAGGACATGATACTCGATCTGGTTGCACGCGATATCGGCGCCGATCACCTCGACCGCCTGGTGCAGCAGGGCGACCGTGAAGTTCGCGACACCGAAATGCCTGATCAGGCCTTCGCATTTCAGGTTTTCCATGGTCTCCATGACAGCCGGAAGATCCATCGACGCGGACGGCCAGTGAATCAGGTAGAGATCGACATAGCCGGTGCGCAGCTTGACCAGACTCGATTCGATCGAACGGCGGATTGCATCCGGCGCAAGATTTTCGTGCCAGACCTTGGTCGTCAGAAAAATCTCGTCCCGGGGAAGGCCGCTCGCCCCGATGCCGGCGCCGACCTCCGCCTCGTTGCCATACATCTCGGCGGTATCGATATGGCGGTATCCGAGGTCCAGGGCCTGGGCGATGGCAGTCTGGCATTCCCTGCCATCCATCTTCCAGGTACCAAGCCCGAGTCTGGGCATGGCAAGACCGTGCGCTCCGATAGTGCCGATCTCCGCCATGTCATTCCTTTCTGGAGAAGTCGATAATCGCGACAAATCCTGTTTCGGTGCCGAAGCCCAGAAAGGCACCATCCGCACTCCAGCCCAGGGCGGAAACCGCCCCGCGCCCGGCTGCCGCGACCGGCAGCACCCGCTCGCGCCCGATATCGGCGACGACCACCGAACCGTCGGCATAGCCCGCCGCGACCACATCGTGCTGCGGATGGCAGGCGACACGTTTGATAATGGTCTCGCCGACCGCGAGTTCAAGCGGCGCCTTGCCCATCGGTCCGCCACCGAAAAACGGCCAGAGAATGATCGCCTCGGCGCCTGCGCTGGCGAGCCACTTGCCCGAACGGGTGAAGCCGATCGATTCCGGTTTTGCCGGATAGCCGCTCATGCGCATGTGCTGCCCGTCCGGCAGCTTCCAGCCATGCAGCGCATTTTCCTGCATCGCCGTGGTTATCGCCGAAAGTTCGGGATGCAGCGCGACGCCGATATGGCTGCCCTTCCACTCCAGAACCTGCGGCTTCGCATTGTCGGACCGGGCGAACCAGAGCGAGGCGCCGTTGTAGTGCGAGGCGGCGATGCGCCGGCCTTTCGCGTCGAACGCGATTCCCGAAACCGTCGAGGGATGCGCAAGAGTCCGGATGGTTTCGCCCTTGCCGTCGAGCAGCATGACGTTGCGTCCGACCACGGCGGCACGGACCGGCGCCTTGCGATCGGCGAAGGTCGCGACATGCTCGACCCATTTCATTCCGTACGATGCGATGTCCGTGACGGTTCCATCCGCCGGATCGAGCCGGCGCAACCTTCCGTCGTCGCCGCCGGTCAGAATGCCGCCGGGATCGATGTCGGGCGTTATCGCAAGCACGGCGCCATCGTGCATCGCATGATCCGCCCAGCTTGCGGCAGCGACATCGCGAACGACGACCCGCCCGTCGCCGAGCGATGCCGCGAGATGCCCGCCGTCACGAGTGAAACAGAGCCCTGTGACGAAAGCGTCGACCGTGGTGCTGGCGCCACGCTTGTTCAGCATTTCGTCGATATCGACCGCTCCGCTCATCCGGCGACGCAGCTCTCGAAGCCGCGCCGCAACTGTGGCCGGTTGAGATTGCGGCCGATGAACACGATGCGGCTTTCGCGCGCCTCGTCCGGCTTCCACGGTCCGATGTAATCGCCGTCGGCCATCATGTGGACGGCCTGGAAGGCAAAGCGGCGGTCCTCGCCCGCGAAATCGAGAATTCCCTTGGTGCGCAGGATGTCCTGCCCCTGGGTCGCCAGAACGCCGCCGATCCAGGCGTTGAATTTTTCCGCGTCCAGCGGCGCTGCCACGGTGAGGCTGATGCTGTTCAGATCGTCGTCGTGAGTATGGCTGTCATCGTCGAGAAAATCGGGAACCGAACGCAGAACCCGGTCGAGGTCGAAGGCGTTGATGCCGAGCAGCTTGTCGGCATCGATATCGGACCGGGTCGTGTGATGGATGTCGGCGTAGCGGTTGATCGCGCGAATCTGCTTCTCGACCTCGGCGAGTTCCTCCGGCGTGACGAGATCCAGTTTGTTCAGCACGATCACGTCGGCGAAGGCGATCTGATCCTGCGCCTCGTGGCTGTCCTTGAGGCGGGCCGGCAGATGCTTCGCATCGACGACGGTGACGATCGCATCCAGTCGCGCTTTCGCCCGCACATCCTCGTCGACGAAAAAGGTCTGGGCGACCGGCGCGGGATTCGCGAGGCCGGTGGTCTCCACGATGATGCCGTCGAACTTGTCGCGTCGCTTCATCAGTCCGCCGATGATGCGGATCAGGTCGCCGCGCACGGTGCAGCAGATGCAGCCGTTGTTCATCTCGAACACTTCTTCGTCGGTGTCGACGACAAGGTCGTTGTCGACTCCGCGCTCGCCGAATTCATTGATCACCACGGCATAGCGTTTTCCGTGCCGTTCGGTGAGAAGCCGGTTCAGCAGCGTGGTTTTCCCGGCGCCGAGAAAGCCGGTAAGCACGGTTACCGGCACGAGATCCGTCATGATGTCGATCCTGTGGCTGAAAGTTCGTGATATCGTCCGGAATATAGGTCCGCCGGTCCGGACCGGCCAGACGCCGATTCAGCCGGGTCCGGCTGAGGCGACCGAAGCCGCCGGGACAGGTGCCGAACGATCATGCCCCGGTCATACCGCCGATTCGCCGTTGCGCAATGCCTGCAGCCGGGCGTGGACGGCGAATGTGTCGAACCGCGCCGCCCGCTCGATACCGGCGCATGTCAGCCCGTCGCGTGTGGCATCGTCGGTGGCAAGGTGGCGAATCGCCTCCGCCAGCGCCATCGCATCGCCGGGCGGAATATACCGTGCCACGGGGCCGGCCACCTCTGGCAACCCGCCGGTCCGGCTCACGATCAGGGCCGCGCCGCTCGCCATGGCTTCCAGAGCGGTCAGGCCGAACGGTTCGGGCCAGCGACTCGGCACCGCGACGATCGCGGCCTCCGCCATCGCGGCCAGAACGTATGAATGAGGCCGATAGCCTTCGAATGCGATGCCGGCTTCCCCTGCGGCGTTGCGCATCGCCCGGACATAGGGGGTTTCGGGGCTGTCCGGACCGAACCGGTCGCCGCCGACGATCCGGGCCGACCAGCCCGGCAGGGCGGGCAGAGCCTCACGGCACGCGGCGATGAAGTCGGCGACTCCCTTGTCGGCAACGATGCGCCCGGCGAACAGGATTTCACGTTTCCGTACCACCGCGCGCGGCGGCAGTTCGGTCAGGGTGAGTGGGTTCGGCAACACGGCGAGCCGGTCCGACGCCGGCAGCCCGGCCATATAGCGTTCGCGCAGATAATCCGACACGCAGACCACCCGGTGCAGAGCGGTGAGGAGAAGCCGCCGTTCCATGGCTGTGCGCAAGCCGCGCATGGCCTGCGGATCGTTGTGGAGAAACAGCAGCACCCGCGCCTTCGGCACGGCAAGGGCGATCATGCGGGCAAGCCTTGGCTGCTGATGAACCTCGATAATCGCCGGCCGTAATGCCTGCAGGCGGCGGATCACCGTCACGCCATAGGTCAGTGCCGACCGCCCCGCGACCGCTTCAAACGCGATATCCGGATAGACCGGTCCGGCCTGCCGCGCGCCGATCACCCGTGCCCGGGACGCGAGAGCGAGCCGGCGGACGATCATCGCGATCGCCCCGGCCCGTTCCGGCCCGAATCCCTCTCGCGCGGGCAGGACCATCACGATCCCCCGCTCTCCCACAAAACCTGAACCGATCAAGCAGAGCGCACTTTCACATAGTCGCCCGGCGCATCGACGAGTGGCGCGAGTCCGCCATCG
>DASVGZ010000521.1:0-3190 GCA_036379275.1 Acidiphilium sp.
GATACACTGGCGGCGCTGAAGCAATATGTCGCGCTGTTTCATGCCCCCGAACTGGTCGGATTGCGGGGAACATCCGCAGAACTCCATGATTTTGCGGCGCGCTATCATGCCGCCTATTCGGTTCACCCATCGCCGGTTCCAGCGGATTATGCGGTTACCCATACGGCTGCCTGTTACGTGTTCAACCGGCAAGGGAAAGCGGAATTTCTCTGTGCCGGTCTGTCGGCGCAGAAGCCGGATCTTGAAGGCATCACCAGGGATCTGCGCCATCTGATCGATACCGGGACGATTTAACCCAGCCGGGCAAGAAAGCCGAGAAATCCGCTCCGTGGCGGCGTTGTTGTCAGGGTTTCGATGTCGGCAGCGAGTTTTGCATAGTCGGGATGCTGGTTCAGGCCGAGATCGGGGATGATCAGCCGCCCGTTGCCATGTTCGCCGAACACATAGATCAGAGCCGAATGTACGACCCGGTATTGTTCGGGATTCGGCGAGGGATGCACCGAGGCGACCACACGATAACGCCGCGTCAGTCTGTAGAGCTGGTTCGCGCTGCCGCGCAGCCCGACGAAATGCGGATCGAACAAAGCGAGGTAGTTCTTCAGCACGGGAAGCGTGTCGCGCTTCGGATCGACCGTGACGAACAGGAGAACGACGTGATCCGCAGCCTTGCCGAGATGCAGGAAAACCTGGTGCACCTTGTAGAGCGTATCGGGGCAGACATCGGGGCAGTTGGTGTAGCCGAAATAGAGCATCACCACCTTGCCGTGAAAATCGGCTTCGGTGGCGGTTTTTCCGGTGCTCGCATTCTGCATGGTGAAGGCGAGAGGCGGAACCATGCCGGCGATTTTTACCACGCCGGTCCCGCCACCCTGCGCGGCAAACCCGACGCAGGGGATGGCGAGCAAGACGAATGCGAGGATCAGCCGGCGGGCGAGGCGTATCATCTCATCCGCCGGGGTTGCCGATTTTCCGCTTCAGGGCGTCGTTGACCAGGGCCGGATTGCCCTTGCCGGTCATCGCCTTCATCGTCTGGCCGACGAAAAAGCCGAACAGCTTGTCTTTGCCGGATTTGTATTCGGCGACCTTGTCCTGATTGGCGGCGAGAACCTTGTCGATCGCGGCATCGATCGCGCCGATGTCGGTCACCTGGCGAAGGCCGCGCGCCTCGATGATCGCACCCGGAGCCTCTCCGGTATCGACCATGATTTCGAGAACCTCCTTGGCGATCTTGCCGTTGATCGTCGCATCGCCGATCAGGTCGAGCAGGGCGCCGAGACTGGTGGCGCTGACCGGGCTGTTCTCGATGCTGGTTCCGGTGCGGTTGAGGGCGGCGAAGAAATCGCCGAGCATCCAGTTCGCGACCAGTTTCGGATCGCGCCCCTTCGCCACTGTCTCGAAGAAATCGGCGGTCGCCTGCTCCATCGTGAAAATGCCGGATTCGTAGGCGGAGAGCCGGTAGTCATTCATCAGGCGGGTGCGTTTCGCATCCGGCAGTTCAGGCAGGTCGCCTTTCAGGGATTCGACCCAGGCTTCGTCGAGCACCAGAGGCAGAAGATCGGGCTCCGGGAAATACCTGTAGTCATGGGCATCTTCCTTGCTGCGCATCGAGCGGGTTTCGCCGCGCGCGGGGTCGAACAGGCGGGTTTCCTGATCGACCGTGCCACCCGCTTCCCAGACCTCGATCTGCCTTTGCGCCTCGGCTTCCACTGCCTGCATCACGAAGCGGATCGAGTTGACGTTCTTCACCTCGCAGCGGGTGCGGAACAGTTCGCCCGCCTTGCGCACCGACACGTTGACATCGGCGCGCATCGAGCCTTCGTCCATGTTGCCGTCGCAGGTGCCGAGATAGCGCAGGATGGTACGCAGCTTGCGCAGATAGGCGCCGGCTTCCTCGGGGCTGCGCATGTCCGGCTCGCTGACGATTTCCATCAGCGCGACGCCGGAACGGTTCAGATCGACGAAGGATTTGCTGGCGTGCTGGTCGTGCATACTCTTGCCGGCATCCTGTTCGAGATGCAGGCGGGTGATGCCGATCGTTCGGGTTTCGCCGGATTCGAGTTCGATATCGACCGCGCCGGTGCCGACGATCGGCTGGTCATACTGGCTGATCTGGTAGCCCTGCGGCAAATCGGCATAAAAATAGTTCTTGCGGTCGAACCGCGACACCAGATTGATCCGCGCGTTCAGGCCGAGCCCGGTGCGCACCGCCTGGGCGACGCACTCGCGGTTGATCACCGGCAGCATTCCGGGAAATCCCGCGTCGATGAAGCTGACCTGGGTGTTCGGTTCGGCGCCGAATTCGGTTGCAGCACCGCTGAACAGCTTGGACTTCGAAATCACCTGGGCGTGGACCTCGAGCCCGATCACCAGTTCCCACGGGCCGGTCGCGCCCTCGATCGTGTAGCTCATGCGTCTGCTCCCGCGCGCAGGGCGGGCAGGGCGGTGAACCCCGCCGCGCGTTCGATTTCCGCCGAGACGGCGAACACCGTTTCCTCGTCGAAATGCCGGCCGATCACCTGCAAGCCGAGCGGCAGGCCACGCTGGTCGAGTCCGGCGGGGACGCTCATCGCAGGCACCCCGGCGAGCGAGGCAGGGACCGTGAACACGTCGTTCAGATACATCGTCACCGGATCGTCCATGTTCTCGCCGATCGCGAAGGCGGAAGACGGCGTTGTGGGGGTCAGCAGCGCATCGACCTTCGCAAAAGCTTCCGTGAAGTCGCGCAGGATCAGCGAGCGGACCTTCTGCGCGCGCAGGTAATAGGCGTCGTAATAGCCGGCGGAGAGCACGTAGGTGCCGATCATCACGCGCCGCCGCACCTCGGCGCCGAAGCCGGCGCTGCGCGTCCTCTCATACATATCGACGATGTCGCGGCCCTGCTCGCGCAGGCCGTACCGCACGCCGTCATAGCGCGCGAGGTTGGACGAGGCCTCGGCCGGCGCGACGATGTAATAAGCGGGCAAGGCATACTTGGTGTGCGGCAGCGTGACCTCGACGATCTCGGCGCCGGCGGCTTTCAGCCATTCCTGGCCCTGCTGCCACATCGTCTCGATCTCCGCCGGCATGCCGTCGAGCCGATACTCCTTGGGGATGCCGATGCGCAGACCCTTCACCGATTTGCCGACCGCCGCCTCGTAGTCCGGCACCGGCAGATCGGCGCAGGTGGTGTCCTTGGCGTCGGGCCCGGCCA
>DASVGZ010000522.1:0-7065 GCA_036379275.1 Acidiphilium sp.
CATAGGTGGTCGCGGTGGAAAGTGGCGACGGGTAGAACACGAACAGGGCGGTCACGACCGCACTGACTCCGATCACCAGATTCATTCCCGTCGTGCGGCGGTCGAACCCGGGCGAGCCGGCGTCGAAATACATGACCTTGATGATGCGCAGATAATAGAAGGCGGAAACCGCGCTGGTCGCGACGCCGATCACCGCAAGCACGTCGAGTCCGGACCGGATCGCGGCAAGGAAGACATACAGTTTTCCGAAGAAGCCGGACAGGGGCGGAATTCCGGTCATCGCAAGCAGAAGAACCGCCATCGCAAGGGCATATTTGCCATCTTCCGAAGCCATGCCGGCAAGATCGTCGATCCGTTCGACCGGCTTGCCCTTGCGGATCATCGCCACGATGCAGCCGAATGTGCCGAGCGACATGACCAGATAGATCGAGAGGTAGATCAGCGATCCCCGCACACCGGCGACGGTTCCCGCCGCCAGCCCCATCAGGGCGTATCCCATATGCCCGATGGAAGAATATGCCATCAGCCGCTTGATATTGCTCTGGCCGATCGCCCCCAGCGCGCCGACGATCATCGACACCGCCGCGATGATCTGGACCAGATCCTGCCACTGGGCGAGCAGCGAGCCGAACGGCCCGAGCATGACGCGCAGCAGGATCGCGAAGGTCGCCACCTTCGGCGCCACCGCGAAGAATGTGGTGACCGATGTCGGCGCGCCCTCATACACGTCGGGCGTCCACATGTGGAACGGAGCGACGGAAATCTTGAAGGCAAGCCCGACCAGAACGAAAACGATGCCGACGGTCGACCCGATCGACATCGCGGAGCTTCCCGCGAGCGCATGGGCGATGCCGGCAAAGCCGATGGTTCCGGAAAACCCGTAGACGAGCGAGATGCCGTAGAGCAGCAATCCCGAAGCCAGCGAACTGAGCACGAAATATTTCAGTCCAGCCTCGGAAGAGCGCACGTTGTTGCGCGCAAAGGCCGCGAGCACATAGAGGGCGAGCGACTGGATTTCGAAACCGATATACAGCGTCAGCAGATCTCCGGCCGAAATCATGACGATCATGCCGACGACCGAGAACAGGATCAGCAACGGAAACTCGAAGCGGGTGATTCCGGTTTTCTCGTTGAACGCGACCGACAGCGAAAGGCTTCCGATCGCCCCGACCAGAACCATCATGTCGGCGAACCGGGTGAAATCGCCGGTTACCAGCATACCGTGGAAAACTTGCCCGTCGGGCGCCGCGAAAATCAGCCGCGCGGTGATCGCCAAGGCGACGACCGCCGCACCGGTGATAGAAAACGTGTGATCCCTGCGGGAGAACACACCGAACATCAGCAAGACCATGCCGGCGACCGCAAGAAACAGAACCGGCAGCACGGAGTAGAGAATTGTCATCGTCGAATTCATGGTTTTGCCATTGCCATATGGATATGTCCCAGCGCCGCGACATGAGCCTGCACCAGGTCATGCACCGCGTTGTTGAACGCGAAGGTCAGGCCGTTCGGAATGAAGCCAAGCACGATCACCAATACGGCGAGCGGCGCCAGCATGGCCCATTCGCGCTTCGAGATATCGCCGATCACCGCAGCGACAACGCCGCGCCCGCGATCGTACAGCACACGCCGGATCAGGATCAGCATGTAGGCGACACTCAGGACCATGCTGGTTCCGGTGAGCAGCGCAACCCAGAAATTGACCTTGATCGCGCCGATCATCACCAGGATTTCGCCGACGAAGCCCGAAGTGCCCGGCAAGCCGACATTGGCCATGACGAACACCATCAGGAGCATCGCATAGGCGGGCATCCGCGACGCCAGCCCGCCCAACCGGTCCAGCCGCAGGGAGTGCCCTCTTTCGAGCAGCACGCCCACACACAGGAACAGGGCCGCAATGACGAGGCCGTGCGAAACCATCTGGAACAACGCGCCTTCGATCCCTTCGACGGTGAAGGTGAAGATGCCGACGACGATCAGCCCCATATGGGCGACCGAGGAATAGGCGACCATCTGCTTCATGTCGGTCTGCGCGAGAGCAACGAGGGAGATACAGACCACCGCCACGATGCCGAGCACGAACATCAGAGGTTCGAAATAGGCTGAGGCCTGAGGCAGCATCGGCAGCGAGAAGCGCAGAAATCCATACGCGCCCATCTTCGACAGCACCGCTGCAAGCATGACCGTGCCGGCTATCGGCGCCTCACCATAGGCATCGGGCAGCCAGGTATGGAGCGGCCATACCGCGGCCTTGACGCCGAACGAGGCGAGAAACGCAAGGAACAGCCAGTCCTGAATATGCGGCGGGATCGGCGTGTTCATCAGCACGGTCATGTCGGTCGTGCCGGCGTTGTGCCACATCCAGACGAGCGCAAGCAGCATCAGCAGGGAGCCGGCGAGCGTATAGATGAAGAACTTGAGCGCGGCGTAAATCCGCCGCTCGCCGCCCCAGACTCCGATGATCAGAAACATCGGGATCAGGACGCCCTCGAAAAACACATAGAACATCAGGAAATCGAGCGAGCAGAACATCCCGATGGTCATGGTTTCCATCAGCAGGAACGCCGCCATGTAATCGCGCACCCGCCGCGTCTCTCGCCAGCTTGCCAGCACCACGATCGGCGTGAGCAGCGCGCTGAGCGCGACAAAAAACAGGCTGATCCCGTCGACGCCGAGCCGGTAAGCAACATGAAACTGCGGAATCCACTCCGCCGTTTCGGTGAACTGGAACCCGTGCGTCGCCGGGTCGAAGCCGACCAGCATGACGATGGCGAGAATCAGGACGATCACGCTGGTCCAGAGCGCGATCCATCGCGCATTCCGCGCAGCGACGGCCTCGCTCGACTGCGGAATGAAGGTCAGCACTGCCCCGACCAGAGGCAGCCAGATCATCAGGGAGAGAAGCGGAAAATTCATCACCGGCTTCCCTTACCGCACCAGAAGAAACAGGGAGACCAGAACGACGAGTCCGATCAGCATGACAAAGCCGTAGACCGCGATGGAGCCGCTCTGGAGCTTTACCGCCTGGCCGGAGGCATCGGAGGTCAGACGGACGATCCCGTCCGGAATGCCGTCGATCACCTTCTCGTCCCCGACTCGCCAGATCATCCGGCCAAGACGCCAGGCCGGTCGCACGAAGACCAGATCGTACAATTCATCGAAATACCATTTGTTGAGCAGAAAATCGTAGACACCCGGGAAAGCCTGGGCGAGCCGGGCCGGCAGACCGGGCGCCAGCTCATAGAACCAGTAGGCGATACCGATGCCGGCGACCGCGAGCAGAAGCGGCAGACGCTCCGCCCAGACCGGAATCGCATCGAATGTGTGCATGATCGCGCCGTGCGCCGGCAGAAAAACGCTACTACCCCAGAACGAGGCGAACCCCGTCCCGATGAAGCTTGGCGCAAGGAGAAAGCCGCTGACCAAGGAACCGACCGCGAGCAGCGCGAGCGGGCCGAGCATGACCGGAGGGCTCTCATGCGCATGAGCGATCGTTGTTTCACGCTGCCCGCGCGGTGCGCCATGAAAGACAAGAAGCACCAGCCGGACGATATAGAACGCGGTCAGCCCGGCCCCGAGCGTTCCGAGAACCCAGCCAAGCAGGGCGACGCCGGTATGGTCCTTGAAGGCGGCAGCAAGAATCGCGTCCTTGGAATAGAACCCCGAGAACGGCGGGATGGCTGCAAGCGCAAGCGCCCCGGCCCACATCGTGACATAGGTAACCGGAAGCTTGCGCCAGAGTCCGCCCATCTTGCGGATATCCTGCTCGTCGGCGAGCGCGTGAATCACCGAGCCTGCGGCAAGAAACAGGAGAGCCTTGAAAAACGCGTGGTTGATGAGGTGGAACATTCCCGCGGGTCCGGCACCAACACCGACGGCGAGAAACATGTAGCCGAGTTGCGAACAGGTGGAATAGGCGATGATCCGCTTGATGTCGTTCTGCACGCAGCCGATGGTCGCGGCAAAAAACGCGGTCAGTCCGCCGATCACCGTGATCGCCGCCATCGCGACCGGTGCATGGGCGACGAGCGGCGACATCCGCACCATCATGAACACGCCGGCGGTGACCATGGTGGCGGCGTGGATCAGGGCGGAAATCGGCGTCGGCCCTTCCATCGCATCGGGCAGCCAGGTGTGCAGGAACAACTGCGCCGACTTGGCCATCGCGCCGATGAACAGAAGGATCGAGATCACTTCCAGGACCGGCAGTTCGGCGCCGAACAGATGATACTGCGCCGAGGCGGCCTGCGCCGCGCCTCCGAAAATCACGTCGAAGCTGATGCTGTGAAACTGAAGGTAGGTCAGCGCGATCCCCAGGGCAAACATCATGTCGCCGATCCGGTTCACGATGAACGACTTGATCGCCGCCTCATTCGCGCTCGCGCGGTCATACCAGTAGCCGATCAGGAGGTAGGACATCAGCCCGACCCCTTCCCAGCCGAAATACAACTGAAGCAGGTTGTTCGCCGTGACCAGCATCAGCATCGCGAAGGTGAACAGCGAGATATAGACGAAGAATCGCGGCTCCGTCCGGTCTTCCGCCATGTAACCCACGCTGTAGACATGGATGACCGCGGAAACCACGCTGACCATGCAGACCATGACCAGCGACAGCGTATCCATCCGCAGCGCCCAGTGCGATGTGAGGCCGCCGGAGTTGATCCACGGCCCCAGCACGACGAGATGATCCGGCGCATGCAGGATCAGGTGCCGATAGCCGGTGACGATCGCGGCGATCGCGGAAACGATCAGCGAGAGCACGCTCACGCCGACGGCGACGCCACGCGCGGTGAAAGGGCGGAGCAACCCGGCAAGCACGGCGCCGGCGAGCGGTGCCAGGACGGCGACTGCAAGCATCACTTCAGCCCTTCATCAACGTAACGTCTTCGACTTCGATCGAATTCCGGTTGCGGAAATAGACGACGACGATGGCAAGGCCGATCGCCGCCTCCGCCGCCGCAACCGAAAGCACGAACATGGTGAAGACCTGACCGACCATGTCGTGGAGCGCCGCCGAAAAGGCGACGAAATTGATGTTGGCGGCAAGCAGGATCAGTTCGATCGACATCATGATGACGATCACGTTCTTCCGGTTCAGGAAGATGCCGAAAATGCCGATCACCAGAAGCAGCGCACCGACTACCAGATAATGTTCGAGTCCGACCGATTCCATCAGAGCGTCTCCCTCTCCGGCGCGGCCGGGATCTGCGAAACTCCTGCCCCGAGATCGACCGTCGTCATGGTCAGGGTCTGCTCGATCCGCCGCTCGTGCTGAGCCTCGATGTTCTGCCGGCGCGGACCTTTCTTGCCGGTGTGCGTCAGAACGATGGCCCCCACCATGGCAATCAGCAGAAGCAGCGCCACGAGTTCGAAAGCATACATGTAACGGGTGTAGATCAGATCGCCGAGCGCCGCGGTATTGGTCAGATGCGCCGGTGTCGGCGCGAGCCGGATGAGGTGGGCGCCCGGAGCAACCGTCCAGCCGATCACCGTGAATCCGACCTCGACCATCAGAATGAACCCGACGGTCAGGCCGAGTGGCGCATAGCGCTGGAAGCCCTCCCGCAGGGCGGTGAAATCGATATCCAGCATCATGACCACGAACAGGAACAGGACCGCGACCGCCCCCACATAGACGATCACCAGAACCATCGCGAGGAATTCCGCGCCGGTCAGGACGAACAGCGCCGCCGCGTTGATGAAGGCAAGAATCAGGAACAGCACGGAATGCACCGGATTGCGCGCGGTGATCACCATGCAGGCCGAGAAAAGCAGGATGGCGGTGAAGATGTAAAAGAAGATGTCAGCGATCATGGCGTGCTCTCATCGATAGGGCGCATCGAGTTCGAGACGCTTCGCGAGTTCCGGTTCCCAGCGATCGCCATTGGCGAGCAGCTTCTGCTTGTCATAGAGCAGTTCCTCACGCGTTTCGGTCGCGAACTCGAAATTCGGACCTTCGACGATCGCATCGACCGGGCAGGCCTCCTCGCAGTAACCGCAGTAGATGCACTTGGTCATGTCGATATCGTAGCGGGTGGTTCGCCGCGATCCGTCCTCGCGCGGTTCCGCCTCGATGGTGATCGCCTGGGCAGGGCAGATCGCCTCGCAGAGCTTGCAGGCGATGCACCGCTCCTCGCCGTTCGGGTAGCGGCGCAACGCGTGCTCGCCCTTGAACCGCGGGCTGATCGGGTTCTTCTCATAAGGGTAGTTCAGCGTCGCCTTGCGCTTGAAAAAATAACGCAATGTCAAAGCGAGGCCGGACAGAATTTCCGTCAGCAGGAAACTCCGTGCGATGCGATCGAGGCGGGGCATTATCGAATCTCCTGATCACGCATGGGGCAGCCAGCCGAAAATTTCGAGCGCCCCGGCCGTGATCACCAGCCACCCGAGCGAAACCGGGAGAAACACCTTCCAGCCGAGTTGCATCAACTGGTCATACCGGAAGCGCGGCAGGGTCGCGCGTACCCAGAGAAACACGAACAGACACAGGGCAATTTTCAGGATGAACCAGATCGGCCCCGGAACCCACGTGAACGGCGCAAACGGGATCGGCGAAAGCCAGCCGCCGAGGAACAGAATGGTGGTCATTCCGCTCATCAGGATCATGTTCGCGTATTCGCCGAGAAAGAACAGGGCGAAGCTCATCGCGCTGTATTCGACGAAAAATCCGGCAACGATCTCGCTCTCGCCTTCGGGCAGATCGAACGGCGCCCGGTTGGTTTCCGCAAGGGCTGAGATGAAGAACACCACCAGCATCGGCAGCAGCGGAATCGCGAACCAGATGGTGCGCTGCGCCAGCACGATCTGGTTGAGGTTGAGGCTGCCGACGCAGACCAGAACCGACAGGATCACCAGACCCATCGATACTTCGTAGCTGACCATCTGGGCGGCGCTGCGCATCGCTCCCAGAAAGGCGTATTTGGAATTGCTCGCCCACCCCGCGATGATCACGCCATAAACGCCGAGCGACGAGATCGCGAACAGATAGAGCAGACCGACATTGATGTTCGCGATTCCCCAGTGGTCGTTCACCGGAATCACCGCCCAGGCGAGAATCGCCAACCC
>DASVGZ010000523.1:0-3080 GCA_036379275.1 Acidiphilium sp.
CGTCCCAGGCAAGCGGAACGATCACGCAATGCAGATCGGCCGTCTTGCAGACCGCGCGCATGATCTGGATTTCCCAGCCGGTCCAGTGCCCCGCCGCATCGAGTTCACTGAACGGCGGATAGGGTTCTGACGCGATACCGACCTTCACCGTATCGGACTGCGCCGCCTTCGCGCCATGGATCATGCCGGCGAGCGGAACGGCAAAAGTCAGAACCGCCAGAATTTTCAGAAATTTTCTCATGTCCTGTTCCCGTCCGGTCTTCTCTTTGTCATATCCGCCGCCGGCAGCCGATCAGTCGCCGTAGATGTTGAAGGTGAAGTATTTCTTGCTGATCTTCTGATAGACGCCATCGGCCCGGATCTTCGCGATCGCCGCGTTGACCTTTTCCCTCAGCGCGACATCGCTCTTGCGGAATCCCGCGCCGATGCCCGCACCCAGAACCGCGGGATCGGGCGCGACATCGCCCTTCGAATTGCAGCACGCCTTGCCCTGCGGCGTTTTCAGAAACGCACCCAGAGCAACGGCATCGGCGATATCGGCGTCGATCCGGCCGTCGGCGAGATCCTGGTTCACCTCATCCTGGGTCTGGTAAACCTTCACGGTCACATTCGGGAAATGCTTTCTGACATAGGCTTCCGAAACCGTGGAGACCTGAACGCCGAGAATCTTGCCCTTCAACCCTTCGGCCGTCGGCTTGAAAGTCTCGTTCTTCGGCCCGATGATCATCTGCGGCGTGTTGTAGTATTTGTTGGAGAACGAGATTTCCTTCTCGCGCTCCGGCGTGATCGACATCGAGTTGAAAATCATGTCGATCTTGCCGGCCTGAAGCGCGGGAATGATGCCGTCCCAGGCAAGCGGAACGATCACGCAATGCAGATCGGCCGTCTTGCAGACCGCGCGCATGATCTGGATTTCCCAGCCGGTCCAGTGCCCCGCCGCATCGAGTTCACTGAACGGCGGATAGGGTTCGGACGCGATACCGACCTTCACCGTATTGGACTGCGCCGCCTTCGCGCCATGGACCATGCCGGCGAGCGGAACGGCGAATGCCAGAACCGCCAGTATTCTCAAAAATCTTTTCATGTCCTGTTCCTGTTGCTTGCTTTCCTGGACAGCGGACGACCGGCCGCCCGCTGCGTTATTGACCGGTTATCGTATCGACCCCACGAACCTCCGCAGCCGTTCCGATTTCGGCGCTGAGAATATCGCCGCGGGATCGCCTTCCTCCTCGACCACACCCTGATGCAGAAACATCACCCGGCTCGCGACATCGCGCGCGAACCCCATTTCATGGGTGACGAGGATCATCGTCCGCCCCTCGCGGGCAAGATCGCCGATCACGGTCAGAACCTCGCCGACCAGTTCAGGATCGAGCGCCGAGGTCGGCTCATCGAACAGCATCACATCCGGCCGGATCGCGAGCGCGCGGGCGATCGCCGCCCTCTGCTGCTGCCCGCCCGAGAGAAACGCCGGATAGACATCGCGCTTTTCATAAAGCCCGACCCGCTGAAGCAGAGAATCCGCGGCCTCGATCGCTTCCTTGCGCGGCCGTCCCTGAACATGAACCGGCACTTCGATGACGTTCTCCCGAAGCGTCATGTGCTGCCAGAGATTGAAGGACTGAAACACCATGCCGAGCCGGGTGCGAACCCGCTGGATCTGCCGCCGGTCGGCGATCGCCCTGCGCCCCGGCCCGTCCGGTTTCAGCGCGATTTCCTCGCCGCGCACCCGCACCGTGCCCGCGCTCGGAATCTCCAGCATGTTGAGGCAACGGAGCAATGTCGATTTGCCCGACCCGCTCGCCCCGATGATGGCGATCACATCGCCTTCATGCGCGGTCAGTGAAATTCCCTTCAGAACCTCGAGCGCGCCGAAATATTTGTGAATGTCGACAGCCTCGATCGCCGCGACCTTCGGCCCGGCATCCGGCTGCCTCTCCCGGTCGAGATAATGCACGGAGCCGGCGCTCACCGCGCGGCGCTCCGCCGCAGGATCGACAATCCCGGTCCTTGTCTCAAACGATCCTTCCCTCTCCTCATCCGCCAGCGTTCCGCGGGTCGTGACGCTCTTGCGTAGCTGTTATGCAACTGTATAACTAGTCTGGCGTCAACAAAAATCTTGCACCCCCGGGAAGGACGGCACATTCATGGAAAAGTTCGGCTCACAGTCGATGGTTCGCCCCTTGCGTCGGGTGCTCATGCGCCGCCCCGGGCCGAGCCTGCACGCAGCCGACCCCGGACAATGGCATTACGGCCCGACCTTCGATCCCGCGAAGGCGATCGACCAGTATGCGCGGTTCGCCGGCCTGGTCGCGGCCTCGGGCTCGGACATCGTCTGGATGGACGATACCGGTGACGGCCTTGCCGATGCCATGTTCACCCACGACCCCTCGCTGGTGAGCAATGCCGGCGCGATCCTGCTCAATATGGGCAAACCCCTGCGCCATGCCGAGGTCGATGCCCATGCCCATGCCTACCGGACCGCACACGTCCCGGTTCTCGGCCGCATCGCCTCGCCCGGCACGGTCGAGGGCGGCGACTGTGTGTGGCTCGACGACAAAACCCTGATCGTCGGGCGCGGGGTGCGCACCAACGAGGCCGGAATCGCCCAGTTGCGCACGATGCTGGCGCCTCACGGCGTCGAGGTTCTCGGCTTCGATCTGCCGCTCTGGCAGGGCGAGGCGGCCTGCCTGCATCTGATGTCGGTGATCAGCCCGCTCGATGACGATCTCGCCCTTGTCTTCGCGCCGCTCCTCCCGGCGCCGTTTTACCAACTTCTGAAATCCCGCGGCATCGCGCTGATCGAGGCGCCGGAGGCGGAATTTCTCGCGAGCAACGGGCTCAGCCTCAACGTGCTCGCGACCGCGCCGCGCGAGGCGATCATGATCGACGGGTTCGATGCAACCCGCCGCGCCATGGAAGCCGCCGGCTGCCGGGTCGAAACCTTCACCGGCGATGCGCTCTGCATCGCCTGCGAAGGCGGCCCGACCTGCCTGACCCGGCCCATCCTGCGGCAGGCGGCTTGACCCGAAAAACCTTCCGTCGCGCGCCGGGCGACGAGCGCCGGCACGATCTGATCC
>DASVGZ010000524.1:0-2701 GCA_036379275.1 Acidiphilium sp.
AACGGCGCCCCGAAGACGGCGATCGACGAGGTGAACACGACGCGCGGGCGGTAGCCGCCGCCGATCTTGCGGATCGCCTCGAAGAGCAGCCGCGTGCCGTCGAGATTGACCCGGTAGCCCTTGGCGAAATCGGCTTCCGCCTCGCCGGAGACGACACCGGCGAGATGGAAAATCAGGTCGGGCCGGGTGGCGGCGAGGCTTTCGGCAACGCCGGGGGCCGAAAGGTCGGCGGCGCGCGCCGTGACGGCTTCGGCGCCGGGCGGCGGGGTCGGCGTGACCACGTCGACGAGGGTGAGCCGGTCGATGTCGTGCCTGCCGAGACGGCGGTCGGCGAGGAGACGGTCGGTCAGTTTGCGGCCGATCATGCCGGCGGCGCCGATGATGAGACTATGCATGGGGGCAGGTTCCTCGGTCGGCCTGAAATATATCGATAATGAACAGCCGATCAAGCCAACCCTGCTTTCGGCTCCTGTTTCCGGCCCCTGCTTTCGGTACCGCACCGGTTCGGCTAGACCGCACTCCGGTACCATGAATCGATGAACTGGCGATGCCCGAACGGACTATCCTGAAGATCGTGCCCCGGCCGATGCGCCGGCAGGTGGAGGACGGCCTGCGCAAGGCCATTGCCTCGGGCGCCTTTCCGCCCGGTGCGCACCTGCCCGACCGGATGCTGTCCGAGGCCTTCGGCGCGAGCCGGAGCGTGGTGCGCGAGGCGGTCAGGCTGCTCGAGGCCGAAGGGTTGGTGGTGGTCCATCCCCATCGCGGCGCTTTCGTTGCCACCATCTCCGTTGCGGAGGCAAGGCAGATCTACGAGTTGCGCACGGCGCTGGAAGGGCTGGCCGGCGAAGGCTTCGCCCTGCGCGCCAGCGACGCGGAGCGGGCGACCCTGCTGCAAATCCACGAGGAACTGGCCGCTTCCGGCCCGGAGACGCCGCGCGAGACCCTGCTCGACATCAAGCGCCGCTTTTACGAAACCCTCACCCTGGGGTGCGGCAATGTCTATGTGGCCCGAAGCCTCGCCCAGTTGTTGAACCGGAACTCCCAGTTGCGCGCGGCCTCGTTCGCCGCACCTGGCCGCCTGCCGCTCACGGTCGCGGAAATCGGCCGGATCGTCGAAGCGGTCGACCGGAGGGATGCGAAGGCGGCGGGAGAGGCGTGCCGCGAGCATGTTCGCGAGGCCGAGGCGGCGGCTCTCCTCGTGCTCGCGGCGCGGGACCGCAGGGCGGCCAGCGCGGGCTGATGCCATTTGTATGTGGGCGGGTTCTGCCGATATAATCAGAGCACCGGATTGCCGCGGCGCGGCGGTCCGGGCGGTGCAATGAAGGTCGTGATCATGAGCGGAACCCGGATGTCGTCGGATAACCTCTTCCTCAGGGATGTCGTGGCGGTGCGCGCGAGCGCCCGGGGCTACCTTGCCGGCGGCCCCGGAGCCGGGGCGGCGATCGGCCTGTTGCAGGCGGCGCTCGCGATCGAGATCGCCTGCGTCTGGCGCTACACGATGATGTCGGTCTCGGTGGCCGGCCTCAGGGACGATCTGGTAGGCGCGGAATTCCAGGAACAGGCCAATGACGAACGCCGGCATGTCAGGATGGTGGCCGAGCGGATCGAGCAACTCGGCGGGGTGCCGGATTTTTCTCCGGAAGGGCTGACCGCGCATCAGGCTGTGGCTTACGGCACCGACAACGATTTCGACGCCATGGTTGCCCAGAACCTCGTCGCCGAACAGTCGGTGGTCGAATACTACCGCGACCTGATCGGCTATTTCCAGGCGAGCGACCCCGCGACCGCCGAAATGCTCGCGGATATCCTCGAGGACGAGGAAGACCACGCGACCGACATGCACGATCTGGTCCGGCAGTAGCAGGCATATACCGGCGGCCCGAAGGCTCGCCGGCAATCCCGCCGCTTTCAGAACGTCAGGCTGGTTCTCACCCCGACGACCAGTTCGTTGCGCAGCCTGTGCGCCGGGTTGGCCGGATCGGGAATCCCGCCGCCGGGATTGACGACATACTGGATGTCCGGCTGGATCTGCCACCACGGCGTCACCTGAACCTGATAGGTTGCCTCGATCAGGGTTTCGACACCACGAACCGGGTACGGCGTTCCCGTGTACTGGCCGAGCGCACGATCGTGGGATGCGGCGGCACTGCTCACCTTGCCGATACCGAGATCGATGCCGGCGGTATCGTTGTCGCGACCCGGCAGAGGCGCGGTCAGGGTAACGCCGCCATTGACCGAATACTGGATCAGGTTGCGGTCCCCCGGCGCGCCCATCGCGCGGACGAACAGGTTGAGCGTGCGCGCAGGTTTCGCGGAAGATGCCCATACCGTCTGGTCGGCCACCGCGTAGAGGCTGTAATTGCCCCGGCGCATCGCCGGAATACCCGTGCTCGCCGGATCGGCGAGTGAGCGGCCGGTGTTATCGACCGCCTGATCCGGGAAACGCGCGGTGTCGTACCAGAAGCCGATCTTGTAGATGCCGGGCAGGTTCGGCGCCAGCTTCGCGCCGTGCTGGAGTTCGGCGATGATCAGCGCTCCGGTGCTGGTATTGAAACGAGCGCCGCCGGCATCGCGCGATTGCGGATCGTCGGCGAACGGGCCGCCGGGCGGATTGTCGTCGAACACGCCGGCAAGAATCGCGGTGTCGCCATTCGGCCTGTATTGCAGCCGCACGCCGGGCGATGACAGCGGATAGGCCGGA
>DASVGZ010000525.1:0-7902 GCA_036379275.1 Acidiphilium sp.
TGCCTGGCGTGAGCCGGGTGCGGCGCGGATGAAGGTCGATCACGCTGTCATGGTGGGCGACCGAGACGATCTGGGTGTCGGGCAGGCGTGTCCGGAGCATCGCAAATAACGCATGTGCCGCCGGATCGTCGAGCGCCGACAGGGCTTCGTCGAGGAACAGCCAGTCGGGCCGGACGATCAGCACGCGGGCGAGGGCGAGACGCTGCTGCTCGCCGCCCGAGAAGCGCAGACCCCAGTTATCGACATGGTCGATCTGGGTGGCGAACTGCCCGAGGCCGACATCCGCCAGTGCCGCGCGCACGGCGTCGTCGGAAATCTCGTGCTCCTTGCGCGGATAGGCGACCGCGCGCTTTAGCGAACCGAGCGGGAAATAGGGTTTCTGCGGCAGGAACATCAGCTGCCCCGCCGGCTGCGAGACCCGGCCCCGGCCGAACGGCCAGATGCCGGCAAGCGCGCGCAACAGGGTGGATTTGCCCGCCCCCGACGGCCCGATGATCGCGACCGGCTCGCCCGGCGCGATTTCCAGGTGGTCCTGCTCGATCAGGTGGCGCCCGTCCGGCAGGTCGATCGCCAGATCCTCCGCGACCAGGCCACCGTCCCGCGCCGTCGCCATCTCGACCGGCTTGGCCGCATCGCGCGCCTGGGCCTCCATCACCGCGCGCTCGAATCCGTCGAGACGCTGAACCGTCGCGCGCCAGGTGACGAGCTGCGGATAGGCCCCGACGAACCACGAGAACGAGCTTTGCACGTTGCCGAAGATATTGCTGATCTGCATCATCACCCCGAGGGTGAAGATCCCGGTGAAGTAGCCGGGAGCGGCGACCACGAACGGGAAGATCAGCGCGACCTGGGCGAACCCCACGGTGAAGAAGTTCAGCGCCTTGGTGCGGATCATGATCTTCCACCAGTTCAGGTAGATCGCATGGAACCGCTGTCTGAGCCCGATGGATTCCTCGGCCTCGCCGCCATAAAGGGCGATCTGCTCGGTGTTCTCGCGCACCCGGATCAGGTTGAAGCGGAAATCCGCGTCGACCTGCTGCTGCTGGAAATTGAGCGGAATCAGCTTCCAGCCGATCATGTGGGTGAAATAGGTGCCGAAGATCGAGTAGATGATCGCCGCCCAGACCAGATAGCCGGGGATCACCATGCCGAAGATGTGCAAGGGCGGCGCGATGAACCAGAGCACGAAGATGAAGCTGAGCAGATTGACGATGTTGGAGATGAAGTTGATGCCCAGCGACAGGTTGCTGGAAACGAAATTGCCGAGATCGTCGGCGATTCGCTGGTCGGGGTTGTCGAGCGGGCTGCCGGCCTCGGCCTTGAGGCTGATTTCGTAATAGGCGTGCCGCTTCAGCCAGTCATCGACGAAGCGGTGGGTGATCCAGCGCCGCCAGCGAATTTCCAGCATCTGGTTGAGGTAGAACGCATAGACCAGAACCGTGATGTTGATTGCCGCCCATTCGCAGAATCCCGGCACGAACCAAGGATAGCCCTTGACGAACTTGTAGGTGAACATCGCCTCCCAGAAGACCGTCGCGTCCTTCACCTGGAGCGCGTTGTAGGCGACGCGGTACCAGTATGTGTACAAAACGTTGAGATAGACCGCGAACAGGTTCAGCGCGATGATCGTGATCAGCAGCCCCCACGCGCCCCATTTCTCCTCGGAGCCGAAATAGGGCTTCGCGAGCCGCCACGCGTCGGTGAAGGCAAGTCGGGAGTTGGTCATGAATTTCATGGCGTGGTCCTGGTCGGTTTCGCCCCGGTCGGTTTCACCCTGGTCGCGGCGGGGCGGGACTTTACCCGCGCTTCGCCGTTTCCGAAATCGGCGGCGAGACGCAGCCGGATCACCCCGCGCGCGGCTTCGGGCGAGACCGGCTTGCCTTTGCGCAGAATCTCGATCGCGCCAGCCTCGGCAAGCTGGTTCACGGCGCGCCGGACCGCCGGAAGATGGCGCTGCCAGGCGCCGGGCGCGCCATCTCGCGTGCCGAGGTGGCGCGCGGCGTCGGCGGGCGAGATGGATTTTTCCGGACCGGCTTCGCGCAGCAGGTCGAGAATCGCGGCCGCCGCGGCGTCGATGCCAGCATTGGCTCTGGTGTCGGAAACGGGGAAAATCGGGTCATCGGTCATCGGCGTGATCTGACCCGGATCGCCGTGCCGGGCAAGATCGCCCGCGATCAGCTTTGCGCGCGAGCTCGCGCGCGCAGCGTCTCGGCCTGCATCGGCGCGCCGATCCATGGGCCCTGGATGCAATCGGCGCCAAAGCAGTGCATCCGCCGCAACTCGGTCTCGGTCTCGATGCCGTCGATCGTGACGGTCAGCCCCTGAAGCCGGGCGGTTTCGATCGCGGCCCGGGCCAGAATTGCGGTGTCGGAGATCGCACCACTATCTGGCGCGCCGTCGTCCGGTGCCGTGGCACGGACGAAGCGGCGGTCGAGCTTCAGGCCGGACAGCGGCAGGCGCGACAGCAGGGCGAGGCTGCCGAAGGTCGCGCCGAAGCCGTCGAGCGTGACGCCAAGGCCGGCCGAACGCAGATCGCCGAGGGCCGGATTGAACGGCGCACCGCTTTCGATCAGTTCGGTTTCGTCGATTTGCAGGTCGAGCCGTCCGGGCGCGACCCGCGCGGCGTCGAGGGCGTGCAGCGCGGCGTCGAGCACCGTACCGTCGGCCAGGGTGCGGCCGGTCACCGGCACGGCGATCCGCCAGGTCTCCGGCCAGGTCGCGACCTCGGCGGTGGCGGCTTCGAGGCCGAAGCGGAGCACATCGGCGCGCGGTTCCTGACGGTTGAGATCGCGCAGAACCGAGGTCACCGCGATCAGGCCGCGCTTGCGGTTCGGCAGGCCGATCCAGAGTTCCGCGCCATCGAGATGCCCGGCGGGTGCCGTGTCCGCCGAACCCGTGCCAGCGGGGGCGAGCCGCAGACGGGGCAGGTAGCGCAGGCAGAACGACCCGTCATGCAGGGCGTCGGCGATCCGTGTCGCGCGCTTGCGCTGCTCGCCCGCGGCAATCCGGCGCAGGACGGCGCGGTTGCGCCGCGCTTCGGTATCTCCCGCCATATCCGGGTGTTGCGTCATGCTCACACGCGTCGCTCCATTCGGACCGTTGAAGGTTCAGCGCCGATGATGACGGGTCGAGGTAAAGGTTTCGTTACCGCCCTGCGGTTCTCAGACCGCGATATTGTCGAGCAGTCGGGTCGCACCCAGCCGCGCCGCCGCGATCAGCCGGGCCGGCCGTGCGAGGGCGTCGAGCGGCGCCAGCGATTCCGGCGCGACCAGGGCATAATAATCGACGATGAACCCCGACCCGGCGAGGGTTTCGCGCCCGGCGGCAAGGGCTTCGGCAACGCCATCGCCATCGCCATCGCCATCGCCTTCGCGCAGCCGGTCGCGCGTCGCGCACAGGGTCGCGAACAGGGTGGGGGCGCGGGCGCGATCTTCCGGGCCGAGATAGCGGTTGCGCGACGACATCGCGAGCCCGTCCGCCTCGCGCCGGATCGGCGCCGCGACGATCTCCACCGGCAGGAGCAGATCGGCCGCCATCCGGCGGATCACCTGTACCTGCTGCCAGTCCTTTTCGCCGAAAAACGCCGAATCCGGCCGGACATGGCCGAACAGTCTGGCAACCACCGTCGCCACGCCGCGAAAATGGCCGGGTCGCGCCGCGCCCTCCCATAACAGGGCCGGACCGGCGACATCGATCATGGTCGCGCTGTCCGGCGGATACAGGGTATCGACCTCGGGCAGCCAGACCAGATCGCAGCCCTCGGCGTCGAGCATCGCGCAATCGGCATCGGGATCGCGCGGATAGCGGCTGAAATCCTCGTTCGGGCCGAACTGGGTGGGGTTGACGAAAATCGTCGCGGCGACCGGCCCGCCCCGGGCGCGAGCCGCGCGCACCAGAGACAGGTGCCCGTCATGCAGGGCGCCCATGGTCGGAACCAGCGCCAGCGAGCCGGGCAGGCCGGCGCGGGCGGCGTGCAGTTCCGCGAGAGTCCGGACGATACGCATGATCCCTCCGCTTGTCCGTGATTCCGCGAGCCTCATGGGCGAAACCGGCTGCCGCGTCCACTGCCGGCCCCCGGTCCGGGTGCTGTGTTCGTGACTTGTCTTGAGAAAAGATGACTATTTTGTCCATCTTCCATTCATGTTCCTGTTACAATCATGGCTTGCCCCCAATTCATTGAATTAACGTGATAATCAGAGCGTGTTCCGGAGCACGCTCTTTCATCACGATCCCGCTTGCGAGACTTCGCGCTGTTGGGTTTCCCGCGAAATCTTTATATGTCTCGGCCCATGGCACGCAGCGTCTCCCGGACGAAATCATGGATCAGGCAGGAAATCCGGGACGGGCGTGGCCGCGCCGCACGCGCGGTCGGTCTTGGCTGGGCCGGCGTTCTTCTGGCGATCGGCCAGGTTTTCTGCGCCTCCCGCCTGCTTGCCGCCGCCCTGCATCCGGGGAATGAGCCGATCGGCTGGCTCGCCGCCGGTTTCGCCGTCGCCGCCCTGATCCGCGCCGGCCTGATCGCCGCCCAGGAGCGCGAGGCCGCCCGGCTCGGCATCGCCGCGCGCCGCCGGCTGCGCAGCGCGACGCTGGACGGGTTGATGACACTCGGCCCCGGCTTGCTGCGCGGCCGCCATTCCGCCGAACTCGCCGCCATCGTGGTCGACCGGATCGAGGCCTTCGGCGGGTTGCACGGGCGCTGGATTCCGGCCGCCGGCCTCGCTTTGATCGGCCCGCTGACGGTGATCGTCGCCGCGGCGCTCGATGACTGGCGCAGCGGCCTGATCCTTCTGGTCACCGGGCTTCTGGTGCCGGTCTCGATGGCGGTCACCGGAATCGGCGCCGGGGTCGCGACGCGGCGGCAGTTCATCGCGATGCGCCGGTTGCAAACCCGGTTTCTCGACCGGATGCGCGGCATCGGTACCATCGTTCTCGCCGGCCGCGCCGAAGCGGAGGCCGAGGCGCTTGGAGCCGCCGCTGCCGAACTGCGCCGCCGCACCATGCGCATCCTGCGCGTCGCCTTCCTGAACGCGACGATGATGGACCTGCTCGCCGCCGGAGCGCTGATCGCGGTCGCGGTCCGGTTCGCCGCCGCGCTCATCGCCGGTGACCTCGCGCTCGCCCCCGCCGCGCTGTTTTCCCTGCTTCTGGTGCCCGAATTCTTCGCCCCGCTCAGAGCATTTTCGGCGGTCTATCAGGACCGGATGACGGCCGGGACCGCAGCGGACGAACTGGTCGGCCTGCCGCGCGCCGAGGCACAGGCCGCGCCGCCGCCGCCGGCGATCCGCACGGTGCCGGCGCAGGGAATCGAGATCGCCTTCGAGGATGTCTGCTTCGCGTGGGACGCCGCGCGCGGTCCGGTTCTCGACCGGCTGAATTTCCGCCTGCCGGCCGGCGAGACGATGATGCTGGTCGGCCCGTCCGGCTCGGGAAAATCGACGATCCTCGAACTCCTGCTCGGCTATGCCCGCCCGCAATCCGGGCGGATCACCGTCAACGGCGCGCCGATCGAATCCGTCGTCCCTGCCGCTCTGGCGCGGATGACCGCGCTGATCGGCCAGCGGCCATTCCTGTTCGCGGGCTCGATCGAGGAGAATATCCGGCTCGGCCGGCCCGAGGCGAGCGAGGCCGAACTGCGCGAGGCGGTACGGCTCGCCCGGGTCGCCGAATTCACCGATTCCCTGCCGCTCGGCCTCGCGACCCCGATCGGCGAGGGCGGCTACGGGCTGTCCGGCGGCCAGGCGCAACGGATCGCCATCGCACGCGCCTTCCTGAAGGATGCCAGCCTGCTTCTGCTCGACGAGCCGACCGCCCAGCTCGATCCCGCGACCGAGCGCGACGTGCTCGACAGTCTGAAACGGCTCGCGATCGGACGAACCGTGATCCTGGCCAGCCACGCCGCTTTCGCCCATGAATTCACCGGCCGCAAGCTCGATCTCGGCGCCGCCCATCCGGCCCGGCTTGAGGGGGTGGCATGATGGACGGAGCAAAGCCGATCCTCAGAATCGTCGGGCTGTGGCGCGGCCAGAGCGCGGCGCTCGTGGCGGGCATCGTCATGGCGCTTCTGGCGCTCGCCGCCGGTGTCGCCCTGATGGCCAGCGCCGGCGACTACATCGCTGTCTCGGTGCTTGGCATCGGCCTCGCTGTGCCGGTTTTCCTCGAAATCCTCGGCGTCGCCCGGGTCGTGCTGCGCTATCTCGAACGGCTGGTCACGCACGACGCCATGTTCCGCGCGCTCACCGCGCTGCGCATCTGGTTTTTCCGGGGCGTCGCACGCAGCGCCGCCGGCGGGCTCGGCTATCGCCGGGCTGGTGACGTTCTGGCCCGTCTGGTCAACGATATCGAGGCGCTGGACGGGGTTTTCCTCCGCATCGTGATCCCCGGCTTCGGCGCGCTCCTGCTGATCCCGGTCCTTCTGATCGTGATCGGCCGCGAGACCATCGCGGCGGCGATCATCGTGCTGGTGCTGTTCGCTCTGGTCGCCTTCGTCCTGCCCTGGCGCGCGATGGGCGCGGCCCGCCATTCCGCCGAAACCGAGGCCGAGGCCGGCGGCGCGCTCCGGGTCGCGGCGCTCGACGCGCTGGGCGGATTGCGCGAGATCAAGGTCTACGGCGCCGAAGGGCGGATGCTCGCCGCGATCCAGGCCCAGGAATCCCGGCTGTTCGGCGCCGAGCGGCTGCTCGCCGCGCGCTCCGGCGCGATGCAGGCGGCGGCATTCCTTGCCGCACAGGCCGCCCTGCTTGCCGTCCTTCTGCTGCACGGCCCGCATCCGGTCGCCCTGGTGATCGGCGTGTTCGTGGTGATCGCGGCGTTCGAGGCGGTGGGCGCGATGCCGCGCGCCGGGGTGATCGCCGGCCGGGCCGCCGCCGCCGCCGCGCGCGTGCTGGAGGCGGCGGAAGCCCCGCCGCGCGTCGCCGATCCCGAACCCGCCGCCGCAATGCCGGTTGCCCACGGCCTGAGCTTCGATTCGGTCATCTTCCGCTGGTCCGCCGATGCTCCGCCGGTGTTCGACGGTCTGTCGCTCCAGGTGCCGGCGGGATCGCGAGTCGCCGTGCTCGGGCCATCGGGCGCCGGAAAATCGACGCTCGCGGCCCTCGCGCTCAAACTCGCCGAGCCCGAGGCCGGGGAAATCCGCTTCGGCGGCGTCGATATCGCCCGGCTGCGAGCCGAGGATCTGCGCCGGCAGATCGCCTGGCTGTCGCAGGCGACCCACCTGTTCGCCGACACCATCCGCAACAACCTGCGTCTCGCCCGCCCCGATGCCAGCGACGCCGACCTTTGGGCGGTACTCGATGCCGCGCGGATCGGCGACGTGATCCGCGCCCTGCCGGACGGGCTCGATGCCTGGGTGGGCGAGCAGGGCGGCCTGTTCTCCGGCGGTCAGGGCCGGCGGCTCGCACTCGCGCGCACCCTGCTGAGCCCGGCGCCCGTGCTGATTCTCGACGAACCCTGCTCCGGGCTCGACAGCGAGACCGAGCGCGGCTTCATGAGCACGCTGAACGACACCCTGTCCGGCCGGACGGTCCTTCTGATCGCCCATCGCCTGACCGGGGTGGAAAAATTCGACCGCGTGTTCCGGTTGCAGAACGGCAGGCTGACCGCCGCGACCCGATAACGATGTTCAGGTTCAGGCGACGGCGGCGAGTTCCGGGATAGCAATGTCGAGCCGGCGATAATTCGCCGGGTCGGCGAACAGGGCGCGGAGCAGAAGATTGTTCAGCCGGTGGCCGGTGCGCGCGCCGGTGAACCGGCCGAGGATCGGCCCGCCGGCAAGGGCGAGATCGCCCACCACGTCGAGCAGCTTGTGGCGCACGAACTCGTCGGCGTAGCGCAGGCCGTCCTCGTTCAGCACCCGGTATTCGTCGAGGACGATGGCGTTGTCCATCGAGCCGCCGAGGCCGAGGT
>DASVGZ010000526.1:0-3341 GCA_036379275.1 Acidiphilium sp.
AGGATCGAATAGGTCCGCAACCCGATGCCGTTGAGCACGAGCCGGACGGACCCGACAGTCTCGGTATCCGGCATCGAAACCCCCGCGAGACGCGCCGCCATCGCCGGGCCAACCGACAGGCCGGTCATGGCCAGAGCGAATATCGTGATCTTCAGGCGCCGCATAGACCGGGTATAGAGGCCTCGCCCCGATAACCGGTAGAAAAATCATGGTGATGTGACTGAAAGATAATGTCCGGCGGAAGCTCCTTCACCCCGCGCCGCTGTTCACTGTGGCTTTTCTCACGGTCCCGAGTCTTTTCGCTCCGCCTTCGAGCAGGAGCAGAAACCCGCCGGCGACGAGACCCCAGAACGCCGCGCCGATCCCGAAAATCCCGATGCCCGAGGCCGCGGTCACGAAGGTGACGATCGCGGCGATCCGGTGAGTCTCGTCTGCAAGGGCGGACGCCATGGCGGCGCCCAGGCTGCCGAACAATGCGAGCCCGGCGACCGCCTCGATCAGCAAGGGCGGCGAGGCGGCGATGAAAGCGCTCGCCAGCCCGGCGAGCGACCCCAGCACGATATAGGTCGCGCCCGCCGCGATGCTCGCAAGATAGCGGCGCGCCGGATCGGGGCCGGCTTCCGGCCCGGCGCACAGCGCCGCGACGATGGCCGACAGGTTGACCCCGTGTCCGCCGAAAACGGCGGTGACGATGCTGCCCAGCCCGGTCGAGACGAAAACCGGGCCGACCGGCGCATCGTAGCCGTATGTCCTGAGCACGGCGATGCCCGGCACGTTCTGCGCCGCCATGGTGACGATAAACAGCGGAACGGCGATGCCCAGCGCCGGCAGCAGGTCAAACACGGGGCGGACGAAAACCAGCCTCGGGCGGAGCAGGCCGATGGCATCCGGCGGAACCGCAGCGGTCGCGACGACGATCGCCGCCGCCACTGCCACCGCGATCAGCACGGCATAGCGGCGGGCAACGCACCACCCCACCGCCCAGGCGAGGACGATCGGCAAGGCCAGATCGGGAAGATGCGCGACCGCCTGAACCGGAGCGAGGCAGAATTCCATCAGAACGCCGGCCAGCATCGCACTCGCGAGAGACATCGGAATCGCCGCGACGGCGCGCCCGAGCGGCCGCCACAGCCCGGCGACGACGATGAGCGCCCCGGTCATCAGAAAGGCCGCCACCGCGACGCCGAATCCGCCATGCGGCACGCCAGCGCCCATCAGCAGCGCGGCTCCCGGCGTCGACCATGCGATGCTGATCGGCAGACGGGTGCGCAGACTGAGAAAAATGGCGAGCAGGCCCTGCACGAGACACAGGACGAACAGGCCCGACGCGGCTTCGGCCGGACTCGCCCCGACTCCGCCCAGCCCTTCGAGCACGATGGTGAACGCGCTCGCGAACCCGACGATTCCTGCGAGAATCCCGGCGGTGACCGGTTGTGCGAGAGCGGGTCGCGAAGCGGAAACGGGTGCTTTCATGGCAGGCATTGTGACTGGAATTTCAGGCTGTTGGCAGCGAATTTTTGCAGTCTTGCACCTGTTTTCACCATCTACCCGAGCACAAACGCCGAAATTCATCATTCTCGACCGAACCGGGCATCTGGCCGTAACGATTTGTCATCGTCGAAAACACGACATACAGTCTGTCCATCGTTTCGTGCCCGCACCGGGCGCCGTGGTGGAGCAGTGCATGTCCGAAGCCCGCGATCATTTCCGCAGAACCTGGCCCCCGGTCGCGACCGCCGGGCTGCGCGTCGCCTTTGGCATCATCTGGATCGTCGGCGCCGCGCTCACCTGGTCGCCCGGCTTCGCCGTTCACTATGTCGGCTATCTGCACAACGCGTCCCATGGCCAACCGGGCTGGCTCGCCGGCTGGTTCGCCCTGTGGATCGGCCTGGTCACGCCGAATGCCGGCCTGTTCGTCTGGCTGACCCGCTTCGTCGAAACCGCGATCGCGCTGGCCCTGCTCACCGGATTCGCGCGCAAGACCCTGTATGTCGTCGGTGCCCTGTTCAGCCTTCTGGTCTGGAGCACGGCCGAGGGTTTTGGCGGCCCCTACGCGGTGGGCGCGACCAACATGGGCACGGCGATCAGTTACGTGCTGATTTTCATCGCGCTGATCGGGATCGACAATCGGGAAGGTGTCAGCCCGTACAGCGTCGATTTCCTGATCGAGCGGCGCTGGCCGGGCTGGCGGCGCATCTCCGAATGGAGCAGCGACGCGACGCTCGCGCACCCGCCGCATACGCTATCCTGGCGGGTGCAGATCCCCGCCATTGTGGCCATCGTGATTCTCGTCATCTTCCTGGTCGGCGGGCTGCGCAGCGCATTCGACGTGAAGCCGCCCTCGCCCGAAGCCGCCGCCGCGGCGGTCTCGCCGCTCTCACTCGCCTCCGCCAGCCCGATCGGCACGGTCCGCGATGCGCGCCTGCCGCCGCTGATCGGCACCGGCCCGAGCGTCGATGTCGACATGATCGTCTCGGATCGCACGGTCGCCATCGCGAGCGGCGTCGACTATCAGGCCTGGACCTTCGGCGGCACCGTGCCCGGCCCGATCATCCATGTGCGCCAGGGGCAGACGGTCAACGTGACCCTGACCAATCACGGCATGATGAAGCATTCGATCGACTTTCATGCTGCGATCACCCCGCCCAACCTGCATTACATCGATATCGCGCCCGGCAAGACGATCCATTTTTCCTTCGTGGCGCGGGTGCCTGGCGTGTTTCTCTACCACTGCGGCACGCCGCCGGTGCTTCTGCACATCTCCAACGGCATGTTCGGTGCCATCGTGGTCGACCCCGCGACTCCGCTGCCCCCGGCCGCCGAAAGCTACGTCATTGTCCAGAGCGAGTGGTATACGCGGCAGGTTTCCGGCCATCTGATGGGGCCTGACTATCAGAAGATGACCGAATCCCGGCCCGACGAGGTCGTTTTCAATGGCGCCGCGTTCCAGTACCGCGATCATCCGCTACCGGTACTGGCGGGCAAGCGCCTGCGCCTCTATTTCGTCGACGCCGGCCCGAGCCTGTGGAGTTCCTTTCACGTGATCGGCGCGATTTTCGACAAGGTGTATCCCGATGGCGATCCGGCGCACGCGCTGAGTGGAGTTTCCACCTATACCGTCGGCCCGGGCGCTGGCGCGATATTTGATCTCGTGATTCTGGATCCCGGCAAATACCCGTTCGTGGACCACGACATGGCGCACACCATGATCGGTTCACAAGGAATCCTCGCGGTGCACGCGCCAGGTGAAGCGCCGCCGCAAACACCTGCTGCAGCGCCCGCGGCTCCGGTGAGCTCGGCGCCGGCGGCCAGCGCGACGCCTGCCGCCGAGCCGATCGGGC
>DASVGZ010000527.1:0-10574 GCA_036379275.1 Acidiphilium sp.
ACCGGATGCAGAAGACGCAGGATGGTGCCGAGCACCTCGGCGGCGACCGCGCGCAACTCGCGCGCCTCGTTGGTTTCGCCGGCGAGGCCGGGCTTCGCGAGTTCGAGGAACCAGTCGCAGAAATCGCCCCAGGTGAACCGGTAACAGGCGAGCGCGTAGTCGGAGAGGCGGTAAGCATCCAGCGCTTCGGTCGCTTCCGCGGCGCAGCGATTGGCGGCATCGAGAATCCAGCGCGACAGCGGCAGCTTCGCATCCGCCGGGCGGAATCCCGGCTCCGGCCGGCAACCGTTGATCTCGCAGAACCGCGCTGCGTTCCACAGCTTGGTGACGAAGCTGCGGCTGGACTCGACCATCGCCGGACCGAGCTTGATGTTGCGCCCGGCGCCGCTCTGTGCGGTGACGGTATAGCGCAGCGCATCGGCGCCGTAGCTTTCGATCAGGGCGAGCGGATCGACCACGTTGCCCTTGGTCTTGCTCATCTTCTGGCCGCGCTCGTCGCGCACCAGCCCGTTCATCATCACGGTGCGGAACGGCACGTCGCCCATCACGTAGAGGCCCATCATCACCATCCGGGCGACCCAGAAGAAGATGATGTCGAATCCGGTGACCAGAACGTCGCCCGGATAGTAGCGCGCAAGCTCCGGCGTGTTGTCCGGCCAGCCGAGGGTGGAGAACGGCCAGAGCGCCGAGCTGAACCAGGTGTCGAGCACGTCCTCGTCCCGGACGAGATCGACCGGGTGGCCGTAATGCTCCTCGGCCTCGCGCTTCGCGTCGTCCTCGGTTTCGGCGACGAAGATCGTGCGGTCCGGCCCGTACCAGGCGGGAATCCGGTGGCCCCACCAGAGCTGACGCGAGATGCACCACGGCTCGATGTTGCGCATCCATGCGAAATAGGTGTTTTCCCAGGATTTGGGCACGAACTCGATCCGCCCGTCCTCGACCGCGGCGATCGCCGGGCGGGCGAGTTCGGCGGCGTTGCAGAACCATTGCTCGGTCAGCAGCGGCTCGATCACCGCGCCCGAACGGTCGGCGTGCGGCACCGTATGGGTGTGCGGTTCGATCCGCTCCAGCGCGCCGATCCGCTCCATATAAGCGACGATCTCGGCGCGGGCGGCGAGCCGGTCCAGCCCTTCGAGACTGTCGAGAAAGGCGGAATTCTCCGGCTGGCATTCGCCGCGGATTTCGCCCAGCGTGACACAGGCGGAGCGGTCGAGCACCGAGGGCGAGGCGAGGTTATGGCGCTGGCCGACGGCGAAATCGTTGAAGTCGTGCGCCGGGGTGATCTTCACCGCGCCCGTACCCTTTTCCGGGTCGGAATGCTCGTCCGCGACGATCGGGAATCGCCGCCCGGTGATCGGCTGGATCACGGTTTTGCCGATCAGGTCGCGGTAGCGCTCGTCTTCGGGGTGAACCGCGACGGCGGTATCGCCGAGCATGGTCTCCGGCCGTGTGGTGGCGACCGTGATCGTCCGGTCGGTGCCCTCGACCGGATAGCGCAGATACCAGAGATTGCCCTTGACCTCGCGCATCTCGACCTCGAGGTCGGACAGCGCGGAGCGGAATTCCGGGTCCCAGTTCACCAGCCGCTTGGCGCGGTAGATCAGCCCGTCGTTGAACAGGCGGACGAAAATGGTGCGTACCGCGCGCGACAGGCCCTCGTCCATGGTGAAGCGCTCGCGCGACCAGTCCGGCGAGGCGCCGAGCCGGCGCAACTGGCGGGTGATCGTGCCGCCCTGCTCGGCCTTCCATTTCCAGACCCGGTCGAGAAACGCCTCCCGCCCGATCGCCGGACGCGAGGTGCCCTCGCGCAGCAATTCCCGCTCGACCATCAACTGGGTGGCGATGCCGGCATGGTCGGTGCCCGGCTGCCAGAGCGCATCGCGCCCCTGCATCCGGCGGAACCGGATCAGAACGTCCTGCAGGGTCATGGTGAGGGCGTGGCCGACATGCAGGCTGCCGGTCACGTTCGGCGGCGGAATCATGATGGTGAAGGGAACCGAACCGCGCGACGGATCGGCGGCAAAGGCGCCCTCGCGTTCCCATGTCTCGTAGAGCCGGCCCTCGAAGGCGGCGGGGTCGAAATTCTTGTCAAGCATGGATCAATTATGCGCGAAACCGGGCAGGGACGAAAGTGATGGCGAAAATACGGGAGCCGCCGGAAGGATTGCCCCGACCCTACAGGGGATCGCGCCCGACCACACGCTCGATCTCGGCGCGGATCATGCGCTCGACCAGACCGGGCAGATGGGCGTCCATCCATGATTTCAGCAGCGGGCGGATTTCCTCGCGCACGATCTGCTCGACCGTGGGGCCGTCCCGGGTGACCGCGAGCGCGCGATCGGCCGCGACGGTGCGCACCAGGGCGCCGAACTGGGCCGAGATGGTCTCGGCGGCGAGGGCGCCGATCAGCGGCGGCGGCGCTTCCACCGAGCCGGATTTTTGATCCGGTTCGATCACGGCTCCTGCCAGTGGCGCGGCTCCCGCCAGTGGTTCGTAAATCTGGCTCGCGGTTTCGTCGTCGGGTGCCGCGGTCGAGAGCATGGGCGAGGACGCGATCGGCTCCTGCGCCGGCGTGCGCAGCGGCGCGCGCGAGGTGGGGGCTTCGACTCTCGGCTCCTGATCCGGCACCATCATCGAGGCGTCGAGCACCAGCACCGAATCGGCGGTTCCCGCCGGGTCGGGCGCCTTCGGCGCGACCTGGAGCGGCGGTTCGTCGTTCCTGATCGCGCTGCGAATCGAGGCAAGAATCTCGTCCATGGTCGGCTCGTTGCCTATCGGCTGGTTCGAGACGCTCATCCTGTTCTCCTATCGGGCCGAGGCGGGAACGGCGAGTTGCGGCTGCGGTTCGGCGAGCAGGCTTCCGTCCGGCGCGATTCCGGCTTCCTGATACGCCTTGTTGCCGTTGCCGAACAGGGAATCCTTGACCGAGTCGTAATATTTCAGGTCATCGTAATGGGTGACCGGCAGGTCGAGATCGGTCGCGGTCAGCCGGCCGATCGCCGCGGCGATGGCGTAGGACTCCTCGACCACGTTGGCGATGTTCTGGATCTGGGTGGTCTGGGCGTTGAGCAGAAGCTCCTGGGCGTTCAGCACGTCCAGCGTGGTTCGGGTGCCGACGATTTCCTGCCGCTCGGTGCCGTCGAGCGCGATCGCGTCCGAATGGATCTGCGCGGTGGTGCTGACCACCGCCGCCTTCGAGGCGATCAGGCCTTCCCAGGCCTGGGTCGCCTGCTGGACGGCGGTGCGGCGGGCGTCGATCACCCCGGCGATCGCATATTGCACCTTGTCGCGCGCCTGGCGGATCGCCGCGTATTCCGAGCCGCCCTGATAGAGCGGCACGGTGAGATTGGCGAGCACCTGGCCGCCCGAACTGCGGCCGTGCGGGCCGCTCGGGTTCGATTCGTCGAATGCCGAGGCGGAGACCGAGACCTGCGGCGCGAGTGCCGCGATGGCGACATCCACCGCGTCCTTGCTCGCCGACTGGGTGAACAGCGCGGCGATCACGTTCGGGTTGTTGATCATCGCCTGTCGGACGATGGCGGCCTTTGTCCTGACCGGCAGGACAAGCGGCTGGGGCGGTGCCAGATGATGCGCCGGCCAGGCGCCGACCAGTTGCTGGAAGGTCGCCTCGGCGATTTTCAGGTTGCCGCGCGCGATCTCGACCTGCGCCCTGGCTCCGGCGAGCGCCGCCTGGGCCTGGGCGACCGAGGTTTCGGTGATCTCGCCGACATTGAACTGGTCCTGCACCGCCTGGAGCTGCTGGGCGAGAACCTTGCGGTTGTTGATGTTGAGCGCAAGCAACTGACGATTGGTGATGACGGTGACATAGGCCTGCACGACCTTGGTGAACACGTCCTGCTCGGTGGCGAGCAACTGGGCGCGGGCGGCGTAGACGCTGTCTTTTGCCTGATGCGTCTTGGCGACGGTCGCGCCGCCCTTGAAGATCGGCTGGGTGACGGTGAGCTGGCCGATCGCCTCGTTGCGCGATTGCGGCAGGATGCTGCGCTGGAGCACGGTCTGGCCGAAGTAATTGGTGCCGGTGACTGACTGCTCTGTGGTGCCGGTGATCCGCCCGGCGCTGCCCTGGATCTCGACGGTCGGCCGCCAGCCGGCGAGGGCGGCGGGCACGTCCTCATCGGTCGCGCGCAGGTTGGCGCGCTGCTGCTGCAAGGTCGGGTTGTTGGCGTAGGCCTCGGACAGGGCTTCGGTCAGGGTGGAGGGATGGCTGGCACCTGCTCCGGGGGGCGCTGCGAAGGCCGCCGGCATCCCGGCGAGGATGGTGACGGAGATGACGGCGCAGAAGGCGGTCGACCGGCGGCGCATGGGCTTCCTCGCGAAAATTCCGGCTGGATCGGGGAGAGCGATCATCAGAACACGAATTCGGGCTTGCGCCGGAACGCTGGCAGAAGGCTGGCGTTGCAGTCGCCGAGCGAGCGATGGGCGAAGCCGGCCCCGCTCGGCTCCGCGCGCACGATCCGGCCGACGCCGCGTTCGTAAAGCACCGCGATCAGCCGTCCGCCGGGGGCAAGCCGGGCGGCAAGGGCGTCGGGCAGGACTTCGACTCCACCCTCGATCACGATGAGGTCGTACGGGGCGTGCTTCGGGTTACCCTGGACGGGATCGCCGGCAACCAGAAGCACTTCGGGCGCCTCGGCGGACAGTGCCTGTGCCGCGATGGCGCGCAGCGCGGGGTCGTCTTCTAGGGCGAAGACCGTGGCGCCGCAGGAGGCGATCACCGCCGCGCCGTAGCCGGTGCCCGCGCCGATCACCAGAACCCGCTCACCGGGGCGGGGCGCTGCCAACTGGGCGAGCCGGCCGATGGTGAGCGGCGTGGGCAGCACCCGTCCGCCGCCGAGCGGCAGTTCGGTGTCGGCATAGGCCCGGGAGGCCAGTGCGGGCGGAACGAAACGTTCGCGGCGCAGCGTGCGCATCGCGGTGACGATCCGTTCGTCGATCACGTTGTTGGGACGGATCTGGCAATCGACCATCAGGGCGCGTGCCGCGCGGAAACGGGAGTCGGTATCCGGCATCATGGAGCCTCGTGTAGAACCTGATGACCCTATAGGGCCGGATGCGCGATCGGCAAAGCATGAGAAGCAGGCATACGCGGCCTTGCACCGCCCGGGCGTTTGCGCCATTACGACAAATATCAGAGGATTTGGCGCCAGAATTCCGTTGAACGGCGCCGTCTCCTGACCCTTTTCACCCCGCGCGTGCCGGTTTCGGCCGGGCGGGTCAACCACCCCGGGCCGTGCCGCCGGACATGGCGCGCCGCCCCACGAGATAAGGACCGATGCACGCGCTTTCCGTCGCACCCATTCATGCTGGCACAAGCCGATTCGATGCCAGCCGCGACGAGGCGCCCCGGCCCTTCAGCCTGACTTTCCCTACAACCCGTTATCCGTGCCGATACGCCGGAGACCTCGCGGTCCCGCTGCCGGCGCGCAGGAGTTTGCGTTTCGATGACCAAGACCATGCTGATCGATGCCAGCCACGCGGAAGAAACCCGCGTGGTCGTGCTGGACGGTAACCGCCTCGACGATTTCGATATCGAGACAGCCGACCGGAAGCAGATCAAGGGCAACATCTATCTTGCCAAGGTGATCCGCGTGGAGCCGAGCCTCCAGGCGGCTTTCGTGGAGTATGGCGGCAACCGGCACGGGTTTCTCGCCTTCGCCGAAATCCATCCGGACTATTACCAGATTCCGGTCGCCGACCGGCAGAAGCTTCTGGAAATGGAAGCCGAGGAGGCGCGCCGGCGGATCGAGGCCGAGGACGCCGAAGATGCCAGGGAGGCCGAAAGCTCGGGCTCGCGAGGTGCGGGGCCACGGTCCGGTGCGATGCCGCTGGAGATCGAATCCGCCGGGCTGGTGACCGAAATCGCGATCGAGGAAGCGCCGCCGCCCGAAGCCGGTGCCGCGCAGGACGGCGAGCGGATCGAGGGCGAGGCTGAACCCGAGCATGTTCCGGGCGCCACCGCCGAAGCCGAGCCGGTGGCCGAAACCGTCGAGGTCCATGAGGCTGGCCCCGAAAGTGCTGGCGAAAGTGCTGGCGAAAGTGCTGGCGAGAGTGCGTGCGGGATCGTCGCCGAGATGGCGCCCGCTGAACCGCCCGAGCATGTGGGCGGCGAGGATGCCGCCGACGAGGCGCGTGAGCGGCGGCGGGTGCGCGCACTGCGCTCCTACAAGATCCAGGAAGTGATTCACCGGCGCCAGATCATCCTGGTGCAGGTGGTCAAGGAAGAGCGCGGCAGCAAGGGCGCGGCGCTGACCACCTATATCTCGCTCGCCGGCCGGTTTTCCGTTCTGATGCCGAACTCGCCCAATGGCGGCGGCGTGTCGCGCAAGATCACCTCGGCCGCCGACCGCCGGCGGCTCAAGGAGGCGGTCGCCGAACTCGACATCCCCGAGGGGATGGGCATGATCGTGCGCACCGCCGGCGCCAACCGGCCGAAGCCCGAAATCAAGCGCGACTGCGAATACCTGCTGCGCCTGTGGGACGATATCCGCGAGCGGACCCTCGCCTCGGTCGCGCCGACCCTGGTCTACGAGGAAGCGACGCTGATCAAGCGGACGATCCGCGATGTCTACACCCGCGATGTCGATACGCTTCTGGTCGATGGCGAGGACGGGTTCCGCACCGCGCGCGAGTTCATGCGGATGCTGATGCCGACCCATGTGAAAAAGGTGACCCAGTGGCAGGAACGCCAGCCGCTGTTCGCCCGGCACAATGTCGAGCAGATGCTCGACCAGATGTTCCAGCCGGTCGTGCAGTTGCGCTCCGGCGGCTATCTGGTGATCAACCAGACCGAGGCACTGGTCGCGATCGACGTGAACTCCGGGCGCTCGACCCGTGAGCGCAACATCGAGGACACTGCCCTGCGCACCAATCTGGAAGCGGCGGAGGAAGTGGCGCGCCAGCTCAGGCTGCGCGATCTGGCCGGGCTGGTCGTGGTCGATTTCATCGACATGGAATCGCGCAAGCATAACGGCATGGTCGAGCGCAAGATAAAGGATGCGCTGAAGTCCGACCGGGCCCGCATCCAGGTGGGCAGCATCAGCCATTTCGGGCTGCTGGAAATGAGCCGGCAGCGGCTGCGCCCGTCGCTGGCCGAGACCGTGCTGATCCCGTGTCCGCATTGCGCCGGCCAGGGCCATGTGCGCAGCACGGCGGGCACGGCGCTCGCGGTCCTGCGCGCGATCGAGGACGAGGCGGCGCGCCAGGCAGCGGAAATCGCGGTGCATCTGGCGCCGGACGTGGCGCTCTACATCTTCAATCACAAGCGGACCCAGCTTGCCGCGATCGAGGCGCGATTCGCGATGCAGGTGCGGTTCGTCGCCGATGGCGCGATACCGTCCGAGTTCAGGCTCGAAAAGCTCAAGGCGCAGGCGGCGCAACCCCGGCCGGCGGATGCGCCGGTGGCGATGGGCGCACCCGCGTCGATGCCGGCGGAGCCTGCCGGGGACGATGCCGCCGATGACGAGGAGAACGCGGCCGAGCCGGGTGAAGCGCGAAGTGAGACCCGGAGTGAAGACGCAAGAGGCGATCGGAGCGAGGATGGCGAGCGCCGCCGCCGCCGCCGCCGCCGCCGGCGTGGCGGGCGACGTGACGATGTAGCACCGGAACCTGGTGCGGATCAGCCGGACGTTCCGGAAATTCCGGCCGAATTCGCGGCGCGGTTCGAGCATCCGGTGGCGGCCCAGCCGGAGCCTGCCGCTGAAACCATCACGATGGAAGCTTCGGAACCGGTCGAACCGGCGGTTCAGGGCATCGAAAGCGTCGAGACGGTGCCGGCCGGGACCGTCGAGGTCACGCTGGAAGCGGAGAAGCCGGAAGAGGTCGCCAGGCCGAAGCGGCGGACCCGCAGCCCGGTGCGCCGCCGGCGTGCCGGCGCCGATGCCGAGGCACAACCGGCGCCGGAGCCGGTCTTGCCGGTGTTCACCGATATCGCGGATATTTTCGAGGCGGCGGAGCAGGCCGAGGCGCGGGCACCCAAACCGCGCCGCGCACCGCGCAAGACCGCGACCCAAGTTGCAAAAGTCGCTCCTGCACCGGAACCGGCGGCCGTCCCGACTCCTGAAATCGTATCGGCTCCCGAGGCCGTGCCGACTCCGGAACCCGAACCGGTTGCAGCACCAGCGGTGCAGCCGGTGGTAATCGGCTCGGACGAGACGCCGCAGGCCGAGCGCAAGCGCGGCTGGTGGCGCCGCCCCGCCTGACCGGCCAGCCTGTTATAGGGCGTCGAAGTCGATAATCGTGCCGCCGGATGTCGGTCTGGCCTGACAGGTCAGGACGAAGCCGGCGGCAATTTCCCACGGTTCCAGGGAATAATTCACCGCCATGACCGCCGCCCCCGCGATCACGCGGGCGCGGCAGGTCGAGCACATGCCGCCCTTGCAGGCATAGGGCAGATCGAGCCCCGAACGCAGCGCGGCGTCCAGCACCGCTTCGCCGGGTGCGACAACGATGTTCCGGCGCTTGCCGTCCGCGACGATGATAACTTCGGTGCCCGCCGTCGGAGTGTCGGCGACCAGGGTTTCCACAGGCGTCAAAGCCGGGCGCGGCGCACCGCCGAGCGCGGAGACGAATCGCTCAGCGTGGATCGCCTCCGGCGGAACGCCCTGCGCGCGCGCCGCCGTCTCGACATCCGCGATCATCCCCTCCGGGCCACAGACGAATACATGATCGACCGGCGCGCCGGCCATCCGGGCGAGCAGAAGCGCCGCCTTCGCGCGGTCGAGCCGGCCATTCAGAATCGGGATGTCTTGCTCCTCGCGCGAGAGAACATGGATCACCGAAAACCGGTCCGGGTAGCGATCCTTCAGGGCTGAGAGCCGGTCGCGGAACAGGATCGATCCGGTCGTACGGTTGCCGCAGGCGAGGAAGACGCTGGTTTCCGGCTCCCGCGCGAGGATGGCGCGGATGATCGCGATGACCGGGGTGATTCCCGAACCGGCGGCGAACGCTGCGATGATGCGCGGACCGGCGGCGGGCGGAATCGCGCCGAACCGGCCGATCGGGGTCATCGCCTCGACGATGTCGCCCGGGGCGAGGTCGCGGTTGATCCGGCGCGACATCGCGCCATCGGCGATCTCGCGCGCGGCGATGCGCAATTCGCCATCTTCCGGCGTCGAACAGATCGAATAGGACCGGCGCACCTCCACACCGTCGATGACCGCGCGCAGGGTCAGATACTGGCCTGGGATGAAGGCGTAATCGGATTTGAGAGTGTCGGGCACGCGAAACGCGACCGACACGGCATCGGGTGTCTCGCGCCGGATATCGGCGATAACGAGCGGGTGAAAACGCGGTGCGGACATTAACGATCCGTCAGTGACATTTGAAGTGATCGAACGGTTCGCGGCAGACGGTGCAGCGCCAGAGCGACTTGCAGGCGGTGGCGCCGAATTCGGCGATCCGCTCGGTCGCGGTTGAGCCGCAGCGCGGGCACGGCGGCGGCACGGTGCCGAATAACCGCGACGAAGCGCGCGGGCCGGGCGGGGCAATGCCGGCGGCCACGAGTTTCGCACGCGCTTCGGCGGTCAGCCAGTCGGTGGTCCAGGCCGGCGACAAAACCAGCCGGACGCGGGCATTCTCGATGCCTGCGCCGTGCAGTGCGGTGTCGATATCGAGCGCGATCGCGGTCATCGCCGGGCAGCCGGAATAGGTGGGGGTGATCGAAACCTCAACGCGATCATCGACGATCTCGACCGCGCGCAGAATCCCGAGTTCGGCGATGGTCAGCATCGGCAATTCGGGGTCGGGCACCGCAGCGGCGGCATCCCAGGCACGCTGACGCAGTGTTATCGACGGCGCGGTCACCACACCGCTCCCGGATGAGTGCGCGGCAGGATCTGCATCTCCGCGAGCAGGAGACCGAGATGTTCGGAATGCCGCCCGCTCCGTCCGCCGCCCTGCATCCAGCCCGGTTGCGGCCGGACGAGTCCGGCTTCGGTGAAAATCCGGCGCAGCGAGTCATCCCAGATCGGGCGGATTGCTTCGGGATCGGCAAGAATGCCATCGGCGATCAACTCCGTCTCGCCTCCGGGGACCGCGAACATCTCGCCGGTATAGGGAAACAGCATATCCAGCGCGTTTTGCGCGCGGCGATGACTTTCTTCGGTGCCGTCGCCGAGGCGGATCGTCCATTCGGCCGAATGGCGAAGATGATAGGCGGATTCGGGAACCGATTTCGTGGCAATGGCGGCGAGCGTCGCATCGGCCGAACGGGTCATCGCCTGCCAGAATTCATGGGCGAAGGTCGAATAGAGATACTGGCGAAGAATCGTCCGCGCGAAATCGCCGTTCTTCTGCTCGACTAACAATATGTTGTGAAACTGGTGCGGATCGCGCCGGTAGGCATAATCGTCCTCGCCATGGCCGGCATTCTCGATCGACGCGGCATGATCGTACAGCGCGCGGGCCTGGCCGATCAGGTCGAGCGCGATATTGGCGAGTGCCAGATCTTCTTCCGGCATCGGCGCATGACCGCACCATTCCGAGAGGCGATGGCCGAGGATCAGCGCATCGTCGGCGCGGGCGAGAACGGCGGCGAGCAGATTGCCTTCGGCGAC
>DASVGZ010000528.1:0-2471 GCA_036379275.1 Acidiphilium sp.
GCGGGCGAGCAGAGAGACACGCTGGCGGTTCTCGCATCGCGCTACCTCGCCACCCTGCGCAGGAGCGGCACAACCGGCGCCGAAACCCGCTTCATCACCGATCGCGGCGCCGACCTGCCCTGGCTGATCGGTTTTGCCGCCACCCTGTTCCCCCAGGCGCCGATCATCCATGTCCTTCGGCACCCCGTCGATATCGTGCTGTCCGGCTTCGCACAGGACCGGCTCTACGCGGGCAACGCAGGGGTCACGCTTGCCAGCCTCGCCCGGCTTTACGATGCCCAGATGCAGGCGATCGCCCATATCCGCGGCCAGATGACGTTGCGTTATTTTCCGGTTCGCTATGAAGACATGGTGCTCGATCCCGCCGCCACGCTCGGCACGGTTCTGGATTTCATCGCGATCCAGGCCGATCCTGTCGCCTTGCTCACCGCTCCGCCGCGCACGGTGCCGCGCGCACCGACCCACCGCGTGCTCCAGCAGGCGCCGTATCGTCGCAGCCTGTATCGCCATCGCGCCTTCGGTGCCGTGTTCGACGACGCGATGCCGATCCTCACCCCATGGATCGAACGCCTCGGCTATGACCGGGCCGAAAGGATCGCGGCATGAGCGGCGCTCAGGGGATCAAGGTCACGCTCGGCGAGGTGTTGAACGAAATCAGCGCCTACGAGCGGGACGGCAAGCTTGAGGAGGCCGAGGATCTCGCCGAACGGGTGTTGCGCGCCGCGCCCGAACACCCGCATGTCCTGCATCTTTCCGGTATCGTCGCTTACCGGCGCGGCCGCATCCCGGTCGCGATCGAGCGGATGGAAAAATCCCTCGCGATATCGCCAACCGTCGCCGTCTACCCGCGCAACATGTGCGAGATTTATCGCGGCGCCGGCCGGCTGGACGATGCGCTGCGCATGGCCCTGCGCGCGGTGGAACTCGCCCCGGAAGACAGTCGAGCCCATTTCAACCATGCGCTGATCCGCTACGAGCGGCTGGAACTGGACGAAGCCCTTGCCGCCGCCGACCGGGCGCTCGAACTGGACGGTGACTTCGCCGAAGCGCATTTCGAGCGCGCCGAGGTACTTCTCCTCGGCGGACGCCTGACCGAAGGCTGGGAAAGCTATGAGTGGCGCTTCAAGCTCAAGCAGGCCGAGGGCATGTTGCCCAAGACCGACAAGCCGCAATGGGACGGATCGCCCTTGCCTGAAGGCCGTCTCCTGATCGTCGCCGATCAGGGATTCGGCGATTGCATCCAGTTCGGCCGCTATCTTCCCTGGGTCGCCGAACGCGCCCCAAAACCCGTCCTCGCCTGCAGCGGCGATCTGGTGCCGATCCTGCGGCAGATTTCCGGCATCGGCCGTATCGTGACGCGGTGGGAGGCAACCGGAGAATTCGACGCCTATATTCCGCTTTCAGGTCTGCCCCGTCTGGCCGGCACGACCCTCGATACGATTCCGACACCGATCCCTTACCTTCATCCCGACCCGGCAAGGGTTGCCGCCTGGAAGCAGCGGCTCGACGGTCTGGTTCCGCAAGGCAAACGCAGGATCGGGTTGGTCTGGGCCGGCCGGCCGACCCACAAGAACGACCGCAAGCGAACGGTCAGGCTGGCCCAGTTCGCGCCCTTGTTCGCCCGCTCCGACCTTGCCATCGTCACCGTGCAGAAAGGTGACCGGATCGACGAGGTCGGCACTTATTTCGGTCCGGCGCCGCTGATCAATCTCGGTCCGAGCATCGTCGATTTCACGGACACGCTGGCGATCCTGCCAAGCCTCGACCGTCTGGTCACCATCGATACCTCGGTCGCCCATCTGGCCGGCGCGTCCGGACGACCGACCTCGCTCATCCTGCCGCACGCACCGGACTGGCGCTGGCTGACCGCGCGCAATGATACTCCCTGGTATCCGTCGATCAGACTGTACCGCCAGCAACGCGCCTATGACTGGTCTGGCGTCGTGGAACGCCTCGTCGCGGACATCTGATATTTCTCCAATTCAAGGCGTCCTGAATCTTGCGAATTTTACGTCTCCTCTCCATCCTGCTTGCCTGTGTCATCGTTATCGCGGGAGGCGTGTTCCTGTTTCTGCCGCGGCCTGCCGGATCGGATCTCGTCATTTACTCTCCGCTTCCCGAAGCGCCCGCGATCGTAAAATCCTTCACCCGGAAAACGCGAATTCCGGTCCGCCTGATCACAACCGGACAGGAAGGCGAACACTGGTCTCTTGCCCTGCTGGATACGGCCGGCCCGCCAGTCCAGATACAGCACGGGGATAAGCCCGCCGCCATTTTCGTTCTGCCCGAAAAGACGGTTTTTGCTCCCCCCACGAAATGGGCCGAACTCGCGGCTCCCTCCTATCGGGGCATGACCGGCATGGCCGACCCATCGGTTTCCGCCATCGATTGCCCGGTTCTCGCCGCCATGATCGAGAGCGCCGGCGGCTGGCCGGCCGGCAAGACATTCATCGAGACCCTGAAACAGAACG
>DASVGZ010000529.1:0-3089 GCA_036379275.1 Acidiphilium sp.
ACGCCCAAGAACGCCGCCCAGGTGATCGCCCTGTCCAAGAAGGGCATCAGGTGAACCGACGCCCGCTCGGCGTCTGTAGCTGGATTTTCGGCGGCCTCGAGCCCGGAGCGATCGCGAAAGCGATTGCTCCCCTCGGCTACCGGGGCATCGAACTGCATCCGCCGCTTCTCGAAGCAGAGGATGCTGCCTCGATTTTTTCAGACCATGGAATCGACATCGTCTCGATCACACCGCCCGACGCGGATATTTCCCACCCCGATCCGGCGGTTCGCGAACCGGCGATCGTCACGCTTTACCGGATGATCGACCGCGCCGCGGAACTCGGCGCACCGCGCGCCGGGGTGCACGGGCTGGTCGGACGGATTCGCCCGGTCGCGGATCAGGCACAAGAGGATGATCTGCTCGACGAGGCGGTTGCGCGACTGACGGATCATGCCGCTGTCTGCGGGATCGTTTTGGTTTTCGAAGTTCTCAACCGCTACGAATCGCACCAGATCAATACCGCCGGTCAGGGCCTGGCGATGCTCGACCGGCTCGGCCGGCCGAATCTGAAACTCCTTCTCGATTCCTACCACATGAACATCGAGGAAGCCGATCCTGCTTCGGCGTTGCATGCGGCCGGCGACCGGCTCGGCCTGTATCACGCCGCCGAGTCCAACCGCCGTGCGCCGGGGCTCGGCCATATCGATTTTTCGGCACAACGCGCGGTGCTGGATGCGATTTCCTATTCCGGGCCCGTCATCATCGAAATCACCGCGCCCGGCCCCGACCCGTTCACGCCGATAAAATCAGGCGATTTCCGCACGGTTCTGCTCGACGATCTTGCCGAAGCAGTTCACACATTCGGAACAGCCCCGGCTTCGTGATCGGGGTCGATGCGCACGCGCCATGCCCGGCGCTGACCGGCCATAACGTTGAGATAGTAGAGATCGCAACCCGGCGCTGCGGCGACCGGATGGTAGCCGCGCGGCACCAGAACCGCGCAGCCGTCTTCGAGCGAAATCGCGGCATCGAGCGAACGGTCTCCGGTATAGACACGCTGGATTCCGAACCCGGATCGCCGGGCGAACCGGTGGTAATAGATTTCTTCCAGCGCGGTCTCGCGCGGCCAGTCATCGGTATCGTGCTTGTGCGGCGGAAACGACGACCAGTGCCCGCCCGGCGTGATCACCTCGACCACAAGAAGCGATGCCGCTGCTTCGGTTTCGGGCAGGATGTCGCGGATCAGCCTTTCGGTAGTGTCCGCGCCGCGTGTGGAAATTTTCCATGTCTGCGGTCCGATGATCCGGGGCGGAATCGTACCGCTCGCATCCGCCGCAAGGCAGAGGGCGATCTCGCACGCGGTTTCAGCACGAAACCGGAAGCGATTGCGCGCGGGGATATAGGCGGCATGGCCCGGAGCCGCGAACGGATCGCTTCTGCCGCCGATCATGACCGGCGCAAGGTTTTCCGCATCGAACCGGCCATGGCCGGAGAGCAGGACGAGGCAGGTCTCACGCGAAGCATCGACCCGCGCGAGTTCGGCGCCCGGGTTCAGCAGGAACGCCTCCAGCGCGCACTGACGAAGCGCATCTCCGGTGGCAAGAACACGACCTTCGGAATCCGGCGTTTTTGCTCCGATCGACAAATTCACGGCGAGTTCCCTTTCCGGTTCCGCCACCAATGCGACGCCGCCGCGAGAAACCGCGTGGCAATCATGTCCCGCGCCTCGGCCTCGCCGGCCGCGCCCGAGAAAAACCTCTCGGCCGCATCCTGCCAGATCGCCCGGCCGATCGCGAAACCGGTGACGACCGGCGAGGCCGCCGCCATGGCGATCCCCGCCGCGAGGTCGTCGTCGCCCGCGTCGCGCCCCAGAACCAGAACGCCACGGCAATCGGGGTCGTTCCGGCGGATGACCGCTTCGATCCGCCGCCATGATTGAGCACCCTGCATCTCCAGTTTCCACCAGTCGGGGCGCAGGCCGAGCGCGTAGAGATGCGCCAGCAATTCGGCGAGCGTGGCTTCACCGACTGCACCGAACGGCGCGGCAACCAGCTCGACCAACAACGCCCGGCCGAGCCGCCGTGCCGCCTCACCCGCCTGCATCAGCGCCGCATCCTGAACCGCGCGCAGTTCGGGCGGATCGTCCGGATGATAGAGCGCGAGGCACTTGACGACATGCGCCTCCGGCCAGGCGATCAGGGCGGAACCGAGATCGCGCCCGGCCTCGAAGGTGAGCGGCCGACTGCCGGACCGTTCGACCGGAACGCCGATCCAGAGCGGAGCGGGTTCCGCCGCGAGACTGTCGAGCGAGGCCGCGCCATACTCCCGGTCGAGCAGAATGCCGAAACCGCTGCCCGATGGCGCGCCCGCCGAAGCGAGATCGCGCAGCGCGGCGCAACCCGCCGATTTGAACGCGGCAACCGACCGCGCATCCCGTCCATAACGCGCGGCAAGCACTGCGAATTGCGCGCGATGGTCAATCGCAAGAGCAAGGATCGTCGCCGGCGCATTCCGCGCCACGGCAGCGCGCGGCGGGTCGGGGCTTGCCGGCGCACCGGCGAGAAACCCGGCGAGTTCGCGCGCGGTCGGGCTCGCGGCCGAGCACAACAACCGGGCCGCGACGATCGCACCGCACGCATTGCCCTGGCGCGCGCAATCCTCCGGCGCGGCACCGTCCAGATAGCGGGCGACGAACCCGGCCATGAACGCATCGCCCGCGCCAAGCGGATTGACGAGGGCGACAGGAAATCCCGGCACCACGATACCGCCGTCCGGGTACGCCGGAATCGCCCCACCGAACACCACCGAACCGCGCGCCCCGCGCTTGACCACGAGCAGGGCAGCCGAACGCGCCCGCAGAGACCGGAGCGCCGGAAGAATCGTCTCCGCGTTGCCGGCGATGCGCCATTCCTCCTCGGTGCCGACCACGACATCCGCAACCTCGATCAGCGCCGCAAGGCGCGCCGCAACCGCTTCCGCGCCGCCGGGCGTGCCGAAGGATGGCCGATGGTCGATATCGAGCACCACCGAACGCGCCGCCTTGCGCGCTGCGTCGACCGCCACATCCACCGCCCCGGCGCCGATGCCTGAAGCCGCGTGGGCGCCGC
>DASVGZ010000530.1:0-2141 GCA_036379275.1 Acidiphilium sp.
GGTCCGGCCTTGGCCCCGTCCGTCGAATTCGAAATGGAGATCCGTTCGATGAGCCGTGCCTTCGTTTCCGAGGATGCCGCCGCGGCCAAGGCCGCGATTCTGCCCGAACGCCCGGTCAGCGACCGGCCCAATCTGGTGACGGAGCGGGGGCTGCGGCTGATCGAGGCTGAGGTCGCCCGGCTTCAGGAGGCCATCGCGAAAACCGTGTCGGACAGCGAGGAACGGCCGGCGCTCGCGCGCGATCTGCGCTACTGGCAGGCCCGCAAGGCGTCGGCCCGGATGATGGGCGCCGCCCCGGCCGCGCCTTCGGAGGTCGCGTTCGGCACCACCGTCACGCTGCGCAGGCAGGATGGCGGCACCGTGCGCTACCGGATCGTCGGCGAGGACGAGGCCGATCCGGCTCAGGGGCTGCTGAGCTGGGCCTCGCCACTCGCCGAGGCCATGATGGAGGCCGAAACCGGCGACGAGATCGATCTTCCCGGCCGCCCGCCGATGACCGTGGCGGCCATCACCCGTGATTAGAAAACGGCGCTGAACCCGGCGCGGCCCGGCGGGCCGGGTGCGAACAGAAACCGCCGGTCGCCGGGCGCGAGCGCGATCAGGCTCGAACAGACCGTGCCGAAGCCGTTGGCACGCGGCCCGACATTGAGCGCGGTTTCCGCCGGCGGCGTGCGGTCGGCGAGCAGTGCCGCCCAGGCGGTCCAGTCGCCGTTCGCCGGATCGGGACGGATGGCGGTTTCGAACTGTCGCCGGTAGCGGGCGATGCGCGGGCTCGCGGGATCGTTCGGGTCGTGATCGGTGACCATGGCGATGCCGGGCTTGAGCGGCGCGATGTCCGGGTGGCCGTGCCCGAGGCTGCGGATCAGAAACCCGCCATCGGCATCGGCGATCACCATGTTGAAACTGCGATAAAGCCCGGAATCGAGGCCGGCGATCCGCGCGGCGGAGGCTTTCGCGGTCGGCTCATCGAGCGCGATCAGCGGCAATTCGCCCCGGCTCGCCTTGCCCGCCGCCGGGCCGAGACTTCCGGTGCGATTCAGCAGCGCGGCAACCACGCCCCGATCGTTCAGCCCGAGCCAGGTTCCGCCGGCCAGCCGGTCCCGTCCGGCGATAATGCCGGGCCGGTCCGCCCAGTGCCGTGCCGGCGCATCCCACGCGCGGTCGATCATTTCGTCCCGGTTGGCGCCGATCACCACCGGCCAGTTCTCACCCGGCAGGAACGAGATGATGACCGAACACATGGTCAGCCGAAAACGCGCGCGAAAATCTGGTCGATCCGCGCGAGGTGCAGCCGCGCGTCCATCGCGGCGTCGATCGTCTCCGGGCCGATCCGTCCCGCAACCTCCGGGTCGGCGACCAGATGATCGCGGAACGAGCGTGCATCCGGTTTGCCAAGCGCGGTCCAGGTCGCCATCGCGTTGCGCTGGACGATCCGGTAGGCGTCCTCGCGTGAGATGCCGGCGCGCGCCAGCGCCAGAAGAACCTCGCCGGAGTGCACCACACCGCCGAGACTTTCCAGATTCTCCGTCATCCGCGCGGGGTGGATCGTCAACTTCTCCACCATGCCGGCCAGGCGTTGCAGCGCGAAATCGAGCGCGATCGTCGCATCCGGCGCGATCACCCGCTCGACCGAGGAATGGCTGATGTCGCGCTCGTGCCACAGGGCGACGTTCTCCAGCGCCGGCACCGCATAGCCACGCACCAGCCGGGCAAGGCCGGTCAGGTTTTCCGACAGCACCGGGTTGCGCTTGTGCGGCATCGCCGACGAGCCCTTCTGGCCGGGATGGAAGAATTCCTCCGCCTCGCGCACCTCACTGCGCTGGAGATGGCGGATTTCGGTGGCCAGCCGCTCGATCCCCGACGCAACCACCGCGAACGCCGCGAAACAGGCGGCGTGGCGGTCGCGCGGGATCACCTGGGTCGAGACAGGTTCGGGCACGAGGCCGAGCGCCGCGGCGACATGCGCCTCGATCCTCGGGTCGAGATGGGCGAACGTGCCCACCGCACCGGAAATCGCGCAGGTCGCGATCTCCCGTCGCGCCGCGATCAGACGGTCCCGGTTGCGCGCGAATTCCGCGTAATGGCCGGCGAGCTTCAGCCCGAAGCTGGTCGGCTCGGCATGGATGCCATGGCTGCGGCCG
>DASVGZ010000531.1:0-4989 GCA_036379275.1 Acidiphilium sp.
CGCCTTCGCCCGCCGACCGGATCGACCGGCTGGTGCCGAGCCGCAGCACCGAGGACAAGGCGGCCGGACTTGCCAATGCCTCGCCCAGGATCGCGGCGGACATGGCTGAGGCCGGAACCCGCCGGGCGGCGGCGATGGCACGCGGCCGGCTGATTCATGCCCTGCTCCAGCACCTGCCCGACCTGCCGGAATCCACCCGAACGGAAGCGGCACGGGCTTACCTGCGCCAACCGGCCCATGGCCTCGACGCCGCGGCGCAGGCGGATATCGAAACCGCCGTGGCCGGTGTGCTCACCCATCCGGCTCTCGCGCCGCTGTTCGGTCCGGAGGGACGCGCGGAGGCGCCGGTCGCGGGCATCGTGAACGGCATGGAAATCGGCGGGCTGATCGACCAGCTGGCGATCTTTCCCGACCGCATCGTGATCGCCGACTACAAGACCGACCGCGCGCCGCCGGCATCGCCCGAAGCGATTCCGCCCGCCTATCTCGGCCAGTTGGCGGCCTATGCCGCGGTGCTGCGGGCGATCCACCCGGGGCGGCCGGTCACCGCCCTTCTGGTCTGGACCGCGACCGGCGCAGTGATGACGGTGCCGGATGCGCTGCTCACCCGCCATGCGCCGCGACCGCAGCAGCCATCGTCGCCTTGATCCCGCAACGGCGACGCGCCATTCTCTGACCCGATTCCACAGGAGTTCCCGCTCATGAGCGCTGTAACCAGACCCGTTTCCGACGCCGAGTTCCAGACCTCGGTTCTGGCATCGAAAGAGCCCGTTCTGGTCGATTTCTGGGCCGAATGGTGCGGCCCATGCCGGGTGATCGCGCCGGCCCTCGAAGAACTGGGTGGCGAGTATGCCGGCAAGCTCTCGATCGCCAAGGTGAATATCGACGAGAACCCGATGACGCCGACCCAGTTCGGCGTGCGCGGCATTCCGACCCTGATCCTGTTCAAGGACGGCAAGCCGGCGGCGACCCATGTCGGGGCCGCGCCGAAAAGCGTTCTCAAAGCCTGGATCGAGAAGAACATCTGAATGGCGCAATCCGACGAGGCGGAAACCCCGCCGGACGCGACGCCGATGATCCGCACCATCGCCATGCCCGCCGACGCCAATGCCAACGGCGATATTTTCGGCGGCTGGCTGATGGCGCAGATGGATCTCGGCGGCAGCAATCTCGCCGGCCGCCATGCCCATGGCAGGATCGCGACCGTCGCGGTGGATGCGATGAGCTTCATCCGCCCGGTGAAGATCGGCGATGAGGTGACCGTCTATGCCGATCTGCTCTCGATCGGGCGGACCTCGATCCGCGTCAATGTCGAGGCCTGGCGGCGGGCGCGGGATTCGGCGAGCGAACGGCGGGTCACCAAGGCGGTGTTCACCTTCGTCGCGATCGACAGCGAGGGACGGCCACGCCCGATCGCCGCAGGCGCGTTGCAACCCAAATAGCAGGCATCCACATGACAAGAATCAGAGCCGGAAATTTCGGCCACGCCACCGCGAGGCATTTCAGCCTCACGGGCTTTCTGCTTGCGCTGGCCCTGCTCCTGCCATGGACGGCGGCGCAGGCGGACAATGCGACCCTGCGCGCCGGAGCGAACAACCATCTGCCGCGCATCGCGACGCCCGCGAACGCCGCCACACACCGAATCAACCGGGCGCTTGCCTCGGCCGACCGCGCTTTCGCGGGATTCGCCGACACCTGCCACGCCGCCGACCGGAACGCCTTCGTGCGCCGCAAGGTCGCGATCACGGCGCGCGGCCCGGCGATGGTCTCCCTCGTTGCGACTGACGCGACGGATTGCGGCGGCGCCTATCCCAACACCGGCACCCTGGCACTGGTGTTCGACCTGAGAAGCGGGCGCTTCGTCGACTGGACACGGCTGCTGCCGGCGGGCGCAACCGCGACACGCGCCGACGAGGCAGGCACGGATGCAGTGCTCGGCGTTATCGTCTGGGAACCGCTCCGGCGCGCCTATCTCGCCCGGTACCGCGCCACTCCGGCGGTCGCCGCCGCGGTCGGGCACGATAACATCGAAACCTGCGCGGGCGCTGTCGCGGGCGACAAGGATTTCATCCTCTGGCCGGACACCGGCGCCCATGCCCTGATGGCGCAACCGGTGGGCCTGCCGCATGTCGCCGCCGGTTGCGAGGTGCCGGTGGCGCTCGACGCCACGGCGCTGAAGACACTGGGCCTGACACCAGGCGCGATCGCGGCGATCACCGGCAGTTAGAACGAATTTCCTTCGCGCTCCAGTTCCGAGAGCGGACGGGCGATGTCCTCGAGCGGCACGCGCGCGGCGTCGACGCCGATCGCGGCTTCGACGCAGGCGGCAGCAACCATCAGCCCGCCGCCGAGCAGATAGCCGTAGAACACCTCGATGCGCGCGCCGCTGCCGATCAGCACGCCGAACAGGATCGGGCCGGCGATACCGCCCAGAGCGGTGCCGAATGCATAGAAAATCGCGATCGCGATGGCCCGGATTTCCAGAGGGAAACTCTCGCTGACGGTAAGATAGGCCGAACTCGCCGCCGCCGAGGCGAAAAAGAAAATCACCGTCCAGGCCGCGGTTTGTTCGACCGCGTCCCAGATACCGCGCATGAACAGACAGCCGGTCAGCACCATCAGGATACCCGAAACCGCATAGGTTCCGGCGATCATCGCGCGCCGGCCGATCGTGTCGAAAAACCGGCCCAGCAGCAGCGGACCGGCAAAATTGCCGAGCGCGAAAGGCAGGATGAACAGCCCGACATGCCCGTTCGCCACATGGTAGAACCGGGTCAGGACGAGGGCATAGGTGAAGAAAACCGCGTTGTAGCAAAAGGCCTGCGCGGTCATCAGCGAGATGCCGAGAAACGCCCGCTGGCGGTACTGGGCGAACAGCGTACGCAGGCCGATGCCGAACCATGACCGTACATCGGTGCGGAGCCGGATTTTTTTCAGGTCTGCGCCGGACGATTCGACTCCGGCGCGCCGCTCGATTCCGGCCGTGATCCGCTCTGCCTCATCCGGCCGGCCATGGGTCATCAGCCAGCGAGGACTTTCGGGGATGAACCGGCGGAGCAGAAGCGCGATGGCGGCGATCGCGCCGCCGACGATGAAGGCGAGCCGCCAGCCGTAAGCGGGCGGAATCAGATGCGGGTCGAGCGCAGCCAGCGCACCGAGCGCGCCGAGTGCCGCACCGATCCAGTAGCTGCCATTGATGACCAGATCGGTGAAGCCACGCCGGCGCGCCGGAATGAGTTCCTGGATCGCGGCGTTGATCGCGGAATATTCGCCGCCGATACCGGTTCCGGTGATGAAACGGAACACAAGGAGCGATGTGAAATTCCAGGACAGCCCCGATGCGATCGTCGCCAGCAGATAGACGAGCAGGGTGACGGTGAACAGCCGCTTGCGGCCCAGACGATCGGTCAGCCAGCCGAAGACAAGGGCGCCGAACACCGCCCCTGCCACATAGACGCTGCCGAGCGCGCCGACACCGGCGCTGGTGAGGCGCATCTCCGGCGCCTTTGCGATGGCGCCGGAGAGCGACCCAACCATGGTGACTTCGAGCCCGTCGAGAATCCAGGTGACCCCCAGCGCGGTGACCACCAGCCAGTGGAACCGTGACCAGGGCAGGCGGTCGAGCCGGGCCGGGATATCCGTTTCGACCGCCGGCGGTCCGGCCATGGTTTACAGATGCGAACCGATCAGCGAGAGATCCGCCGCACCGAGCCGCTCCTTCGCGGTCTTGCACTGATGCCAGTAGGGATATTGCAGGGGCTGGAGGCTCACCGTGTCCAGCCGCGCGCGTTCATCCGCGGTGAGTCGGAGACCGGCCGCCTTCAGATTGTCGGCAAGCTGCTCCTCGGTGCGCGCGCCGACGATCACCGATGTCACTGCCTCGCGCCCGAGCAGCCACGCGAGCGCCACCTGCGCGCCGCTGACGCCGTGCGACCCGGCGATTTCGACGATTGCCTCGACGATGTTCCACAGCCTTGCTTCATCGCGGATCGGCGGTTCGTCCCATCCGGCGAGTTGCCGCGTTCCTTCCGGCGCCTTGCGATCGCGCCGGTGCTTGCCTGACAGCAGGCCGCCGGCAAGCGGACTCCACACCAGAATGCCAAGCCCCTGATCGATCGACAGCGGGATCAGCTCGTTCTCCGCATCGCGCCCGTCCAGCGAGTAGTAAATCTGCTGGCTGACGAAACGCTGGCGATGCGCCGCATCCGCGAGGCCGAGCGCCTTCATGACGTGCCAGGCGGAATAGTTCGAGCAGCCGACATAGCGTACCTTGCCCTGGCGGATCAGCGTGTCCAGCGCCTCGATGGTTTCCTCAAGCGGGGTAAGCCCGTCCCATTCATGGACCTGGTAGAGGTCGATCGTCTCGCGGCGCAGGCGTTTCAGGCTGGCCTCGCACCCGGCGACGATGTGATGGCGCGACAGGCCACCATCGTTCGGCCCGCTGCCCATCGAAAACCGCACCTTGGTCGCGACCATCACCGCGGATTCGGGCTTATCGTGCAGGACCTCGCCGACGATCTCCTCGGAGCCGCCGGTCGAATAGATGTCGGCGGTGTCGATCAGGTTGATGCCGGCATCGAGGCACATGTCGATCTGGCGGCGAGCCTCGGCGACGCCGGTATTGCCGACCATGCCGAACTGGCCCTTGCCGCCCATCGTCATGGTGCCGAGCGTGAGTGCGGAAATTTTCAGGCCGGACCGGCCGAGTTGACGGTATTCCATGGAATCTCCCTTTGTGACCGGGTAGCGGCCGAACCGCCGTCATGTCGTGACTTGCAGCGATCTTCTCAAGGAGAAGCCGTCAGAAATCCGATTCGGCCCAGGAACGCAATGTCAGTCGAGAAACATCTTTCCCGGATTGAGGATGCCACGCGGATCGAGTGCCGTCTTGATCGTGCGCATCATCGCGAGCGCGGTCGCGCCGTGCTCGCGCGGCAGAAACTCGCGCTTGCCGAGACCGACGCCGTGCTCGCCGCTCGCCGCGCCGCC